>CAZPBT010000008.1:3525-6144 GCA_964584555.1 uncultured Chitinophagales bacterium | reverse complement strand
ATTAAACACTAAACATTAATCATTAAACACTAAACATTAATCATTAAACATTGAACACTAAATATAACATAGTAATCCTTGGGAGTGGCGAAAGCGGAGTGGGCGCTGCCATACTTGCACAGAAGCAAGGCATGGACGTATTTGTTTCCGACTTGGGTAAAATAAAAGAAGAGTATAAAAATGAATTGCTGGCGTTAAATATTCCTTTTGAAGAAGAACAACATTCGGAAGACAGCATACTTCAGGCTTCACTCATTATCAAGAGCCCTGGAATACCTGATAAAGCACCATTGATTAAGAAAGCAAAAGAAAAAAATATTCCGATCATTTCTGAAATTGAATTTGCTTACCGCTACAGCAAAAGTAAAATTATTGCAATTACAGGCTCAAACGGAAAAACTACCACCACCTCATTAATTTATCACATTTTAGAGAAGGCTGGTTATGATGTTGGATTAGGAGGAAACATCGGTACTTCATTTGCCCGTCAGGTAGCCCATGGCGACAAAGCTTATTTTGTATTGGAAATCAGTTCATTTCAACTGGATGGCTGTGTCGACTTTAAACCGAATATCGCAGTATTGTGCAATATCACGGAAGACCATTTAGACAGATACGATTACAAGTTTGAAAATTACATCAATTCTAAATTATCCATCACAAAAAATCAAACTAAAGACGATTACTTTATTTACTGTGCAGATGATGAAGTAACAATGAAATATCTGCACACCGTAAATGCAAATGTAAATAAGATACCATTTTCTTATTACCAAAAAGTAAGCGAAGGTGCTTACGCCGAAAACGAAAAAATTATTATAGAACTCAATAAAAACAACTTCACTATGCCAATCAATGAACTTGCCTTACAAGGCATCCACAACACCTACAATTCTATGGCGGCTGCCATTGCTGCAAAACTGGAAGGAGTAAGAAACGAAAAAATTAAAGAAAGTCTGGAAGATTTCAAAAGCCTTGAACACCGTCTGGAGTTTGTTGCTTCTGTCAGAAGTGTAGATTTTATTAATGATTCTAAAGCGACGAATGTCAATTCTACCTGGTATGCACTGGAGTCAATGATGAAGCCAACGGTACTGATACTTGGTGGTGTAGATAAAGGAAACGACTATACATTGATAAAAGATTTAGTCAAACAAAAAGTAAAAGCTATTATTTGTTTGGGTAAAGACAATGAAAAACTGCATCAGGCATTTGCCGATGAAGTTGGCTATATCGTTGACACACAAAGTATGCAACAAGCTGTGGCTATGGCATATAATATTGCTGAAAAAGGCGATACCGTATTATTATCGCCATGCTGCGCCAGCTTCGATTTATTCGAAAATTATCAGGACAGAGGGCGTCAGTTCAAACGTTGCGTCCAAAATCTATAATAATCTTTCTCCCTAATCACAAATTACCAATTACTATTCACTAATTACCATTCACCAATCACCAATACTAAAAAATGCTAGCCCGCATCATCAATAACATCAAAGGAGACAAATACGTGTGGTACATTATTGCCGCATTGAGTTCTATATCTCTGTTGTTGGTCTACAGTGCTACGCGTTCTTTAGCGTATAAAAACATGCATGGCAATACCGAATACTATTTGATACGGCATGGCTTTATGTTGTTTGTAGGTTTGTTTATTATTTATATCGTACATCAGATTGACCATCGCTATTTTTCGAGAATAGCACAAATGATGCTGATTTTGTCAGTGCCATTATTGTTGTATACCAAGTTTTTTGGTGTGCGGATAAACGAAGCGGCACGTTGGGTGCGCATTCCTGTAATAGGATTAACCTTTCAATCTTCAGACTTTGCCAAGCTCGCACTTATCATGTACACATCGAGGATGTTGTCAAAAAAACAAGGTGTTATCAAAGATATTAAGGAAGTAACATTGCATATCATGTTGCCGATAGTCGTTATTTGTGGTTTAATTATGATAGATAATTTTTCGAGTGCAGGCATTTTATTAATGACATGCATTGTGGTTTTGTTTATTGGTCGTGTAAGTACAAAATTTATACTGGCAATCGGAGGAGCCGGAGTTCTAATGATAGTAATAATTTTTGCATTCTCCTGGTTTTTTTTGCCTGATCAAGGTAGGGCAGATGTATGGAAGAGACGTGTAGAAAATTGGGTACATCCCGATGTTAATTCAGATGATTTTTACCAGCAAAAACAAGCTTATATTGCCATTGCAAAAGGCGGGTTGGTACGTGTTGCACCGGGTAAAAGTACACAAAGTAATTTTTTGCCCGATGCTTTTTCGGATTTTATCTATGCTACACTTATTGAAGAATATGGATTGCTGGGCGGAGCTATAGTGTTGTTTCTCTATTTATTTCTGATGTACAGGCTGATATTATTAGTTAAAGATTCGCCGCGCGCCTTCGGCGCGCTCATGGCTGTCGGCTTGGGAGTCAGTATGGTTTTGCAGGCAGTCATACACATGGGTGTTAACGTACACTTGCTGCCCAATACAGGTATCACCTTACCATTAATTAGTTGGGGCGGAACAAGTATATGGTTTAATGCATTTGCATTGGGTATCATACTAAGTGTAAGTGCGTATGTAGATGAACGCAAACAAGATAAAACAGG
>CAZPBT010000008.1:0-3425 GCA_964584555.1 uncultured Chitinophagales bacterium | reverse complement strand
ACAAAACATAAAAGCAGATTTATAATATCCGGAGGCGGAACAGGCGGACATATTTTTCCTGCTGTCGCTATTGCAGAGGCTATTAAACAAAAGATGCCTGATGCGGCTATCCTTTTTGTGGGTGCCATCGGCAGAATGGAAATGGAAAAAATTCCATTGGCAGGTTATGATATAGTAGGCTTGGAAGTAATGGGACTTGAGCGAAAGTTCACCTTGAAAAACATTAGCATACTTTTTAAAATGATAAAAAGTTTTTTCAAGGCAAGAAAAATTATTAAAGACTTTCAGCCGGATGCCTGTATTGGTGTAGGTGGTTATGTGTCAGCATCTGTGTTGTTTGTCGCTTCAATGATGGGCATTAAAACCTTTATACAGGAGCAAAATTCTTATCCGGGTATTACCAATAAAATCTTGTCAAAATTTGCCAGTAAGATTTTCGTAGCCTATGATAACTTAGTTCATTTTTTTCCGAAAGACAAACTTGTTTTAACCGGAAATCCCGTAAGAAAAGATATTTGTGGGGTACTACCGGATAAAAATGCAGCCTTAGATTTCTTTAGTTTAGACCAACATAAAAAAACAATCTTAATTATCGGAGGTAGTCTTGGTGCCCGCACTATTAATAATGCCATTGAAAAACACTTATTAGTTTATACTGATGCAGGATGCCAACTTTTATGGCAAACAGGGAAAGTATATTACGATGGTATTATAGAACGGACAAAAAACGCGGATTTAAAGTCGGTGAAAATTCATCAGTTTATAAAAGACATGAATTATGCCTATGCTGCGGCAGATGTCATTATATCGCGTGCGGGTGCATTGTCTATTTCAGAATTATGTATCGTCGGTAAGCCTTGTATTTTAATTCCATCTCCGAATGTAACCGAAGACCATCAGACTAAAAATGCGATGGCATTGGTCAACAAACAAGCGGCTTTATTAATTACAGATAAAGAGGCTGATGAAAAATTAGCAAATGCAGTGTTGAATTTATTGAATAATAAAAATGAACAAGAACAACTAGGTGTTAACATAAAACAATTAGCAAAAACAAACGCAGCAGAAAATATTGTGAATGAGATAATGAGAGAATTAGCTATGTAGCATTGTGGAACACAGCATCAAAAAAAGAGTGTGAAAGAGATTTTATAATTAAACACTAAACATTAAACATTAAACATAAATGAGCTCAGTCGACTTATACAAACTAAAAAACATCTACTTCCTAGGTATTGGCGGCATTGGCATGTCGGCACTGGCTCGTTATTTTAATTTGCTTGGAAAAACAGTGAAGGGTTACGATAAAACGCCGACAACACTTACGGATGAATTAATGTCAGAAGGTATGCATATCACTTTTGAAGACAGTCTGGAAACTCTGGATAAAAATGCTGATTTGGTTGTTTATACTCCGGCAATTCCCAAAGACAGTATTCAGCTCAATTACTATTTACAAAGCGGAATCCCGATGATGAAACGTGCACAGGTATTAGGGGCAGTTGCAGATGAGGCTTTCAATATTTCTATTGCAGGCTCGCATGGCAAAACATCTACCTCTTCCATAACGGCGCATATTTTAAAAACAACCAACAAGGATGTGGCTGCATTTTTGGGCGGAATCTGTATCAACTTCAATTCTAATTTTATAAATGGTACTGAATTTGCAATTGCCGAAGCAGATGAATTTGACAGATCGTTTTTAAATCTTCATCCTGATATCGCATTGATTACTTCAGTTGACACCGACCATCTGGATATCTATGGCAACCTGAAAGCTATTGAAGATTCTTTTAGCTTGTTTTGTGAAAATATCCGTGACAACGGCATTTGTATTGCTAATGCAACAGTGAAACAGGAAATATTAAATCCGAAGGTGAAAAATCTGCGCTATAGTCTTCATGATACTCAAGCTGATTTTTATGCTGAAAATATCCGTATCGAAGATGGTAAGTATATTTTTGATGTCATTCATCCCAAAGGAAAATTTGAGAATTTCATTTCGTTTTATGGCGGACGGCATAATATAGAAAATGCCATAGGAGCCATTGCAATTGCCTTTCAGCTCCAAATTAATGAGTCAGATATACGAAAAGCTATCGAAACATTTAAAGGTGTGAAAAGAAGATTTGAAACACATGTAAGAAACGACAAGCATATTTATATAGACGACTATGCACACCATCCTCGCGAGTTGGATGCCACTTTGTTATCGGCTAAAGAGTTATACCCGGATAAAAAAATCACTGCTGTATTTCAACCGCATTTGTTTTCGCGTACAAAAGATTTATGTGATGAGTTTGCTGCATCTCTTTCTAAAATTGACAAATTGATTCTGCTGGATATTTATCCCGCAAGAGAAAAGCCAATCGACGGCGTAACAAGTAAAATAATCTTTGATAAGGTTACTATTGACGATAAACATTTAATCACAAAAAATGAACTCACTGATTTTATACGAAGTCATAAAGACGATATAGAAGTATTACTTACCGTAGGCGCCGGCGATATCGATACCAAAGTGAATGAAATTACAGAAATTTTAAATGAACCAATGAATTAATATAGCAATTTACCAATAACTAATTTACCAATGACCAATACCTAAAATTTAAAATCTAAAATTTAAAACTACACAAATCTTGAACGCAGCTACTAAAAATATCATCTTCCGCATTTCCATCTTACTGGGATTGGCATTTTTTGTGTTTTTGGTAGTAAATGCAATTATTCATCGTAAATCTACGCTGATTAAGAAAACAGAAATTACGATAGATGATTTAGACGGGAATTTTATGTTGGATAAGAAACAAATCAGTGCATTACTCAATAAAAATTTTGAAATCAAAAATAACAAGCTGAATGGGAATGATTTGGAAGAAATTGAAGATACGATAGCTGCACTTCCTCTGGTAAAAAAAGCTAATGCCTACATAGATAATAACGGCAACCTGAATATACAGGTAGAACAACGTCGTCCACTGCTTCGTGTGTTCAATTCCATCAATGAAACGTATTATGTCGATGAAGACGGAATAAAATTTCCTTGTTCAAAATTATATACCGCCAAAGTGCCTGTTGTGAATGGTAATATACCGGAACAATGTGGCATTGAACAAAAAATTCAAAGTAAAGAATTGAAGAGAGTATTTGCCATATGGAATGGAATAAAAGAAAATGATACATGGAAAAACTTAATCGGTCAGTTATTCGTCAATCAGAAAAGTGAACTGGAACTAGTGCCGCGTATAGGTTCAGCAATTATTTATTTCGGCAATGATCAGGATATACCTCAAAAAATAAAACGTATGGATGTCTTTTATTTTGACGTATTGCCCAAAGTAGGTTGGAACACCTACAAGGTTATCAACATAATGTATAAAGATCAGGTGATCTGTAAAAAATAAAAATATTAAATATGCACG
>CAZPBT010000007.1:0-30029 GCA_964584555.1 uncultured Chitinophagales bacterium | reverse complement strand
GGTTCTATATAAAAAATCAACTATTTTTTAATTGAAATGCTTATCACGAACTCAGGTTACTATATTCAATAATGCAGAGAATACTTTTCATAAGAACAGTACGCTATACATTGTAAACTAATTATTATTGTATTTCAAAGATATACTGTATTATTTACTGTCTTTAAGATTTGTACAAAATCTGTCTAATAATTGGTATAAATCTGCATATACTTTATATAAAAAATTAAAAAATTAACAGCTTAATACCAAATACTATAAAATTGTACAGTTTAAGCTAACTTCTTATCTTTGCAACCCATGCAACAAGATACTTGGTCTGAAACCATTAGCAGTAAATCTTCGTTTTCCCTTACATCTCTAAAAGATGTATGGCATTATCGAGATTTACTTTGGATGTTTGTAAAGCGCGATATCGTTACTAATTATAAACAAACAATTTTGGGACCACTCTGGTTCTTTATTCAGCCTGCACTTACTACCGCTATGTTTGTCTTTATTCAACGGGCTGCTAAAATTCAGACAGATGGGGTAAATCCGATTTTGTATAATTTGATCGGTATAACGGCTTGGAGCTATTTTGCGGATTGTCTTACTAAAACATCGACTACATTTAAAGATAATGCATTTATTTTCGGTAAAGTCTACTTTCCTCGTTTAATCCTACCATTATCCATTGTAGTCTCTAACCTCATCAGATTCTTTATTCAGCTTATACTATTTATAGTTTCAGCCTTTATTTTGTGGAGTTTATCCAAGCCGGCTTTAAGTATTCAACCCTCACTGATTTTATTTCCTGTATATGTACTCATAATGGCAGGTTTAGGCTTGGGGGGCGGACTAATCGTAACTTCTCTTACTACAAAATACAGGGATTTGTCGTTATTAATTCAATTTGGTATTCAGTTACTGATGTATGGAACATTAATGATTCCTATTTCAGCAACAAGTGGTATTCTGAGAGTTATTCTTAACTATAATCCAATGTTACACATCATAGATGCCATCCGGAGTTCTCTGTTTGGTACACCAATGCCGAATTTAAACAGCATGATTTACAGCATTGCCATTATGCTTATTTTATTATTGTGTGGTTATTACATTTTTAGCAAAACTGAAAAAACATTCACAGATACCGTTTAGCATATGTCTGATATCGTTATAAAAGCAGAAAATATTAGCAAGCAATATAGATTGGGTCAAATTGGCACAGGTACTTTGAGCCATGATCTAAATCGTTGGTGGTATAAAATTAGAGGCAAAGACGACCCCTATCTGAAAATAGGCGAAACAAATGACAGAACACAAAAAGGCAATAGTGATTATGTCTGGGCATTAAAAGATATCAATTTCGAAGTTAATAAAGGCGAAATTTGGGGTATCATAGGTAAAAATGGCGCAGGAAAGTCTACTTTCTTAAAAATTCTTTCAAAAGTTACCGCACCAACATCCGGAATAATTAAATATAAAGGGCATTTAGCTTCTTTACTCGAAGTCGGAACCGGATTTCATGGCGAATTGACAGGAAGAGAAAATGTTTACCTGAATGGTGCAATTTTGGGAATGAAACGTAAAGAGATTAGTAGAAAGATGGACGAAATTATTGAATTTGCCGGCGTTGAAAAATATATTGATACGCCTGTAAAACGCTATTCTTCTGGAATGTATGTACGATTGGCATTTGCAGTTGCAGCGCATTTAGATACGGATATACTGGTGCTTGATGAAGTTTTAGCAGTAGGTGATGCAGGATTTCAAAGAAAATGCTTGGGAAAAATGAATGATGCCGCTACTCAACAAGGAAAAACCGTTTTATTTGTAAGTCACAATCTCACTCAGGTGCAAGGATTGTGCAACAAGGGGATGTTATTAGAGAATGGTAAATTGACAATGACGGGAGATATTAATAAGGTGCTTAATGAATATACCTTTGCAGGAAGCAGATCTAACCTAATTGATTTGACCGTTTTACCAAAAGGAGGCCCTTGGCAATCTTATTTCAATTTGTATGAATTAGAAATAAAGAATTTATCCAGAGATACAGAATTTTTTTATGAAGAAGATAATATTGAGCTCATTTATAAATTTATTAGTAAAGAAGATGCAGAACAGTTCTTTTTAGACTTCTCCATCTCTTCTCTGGAAGTAGGTTCCATTATTGAATGCAGATCAACAAGCACTTATAAGCAACTTAATATAAAGAAAGATACATATTATACCATATCTGCCAAAGTAAACTTATGCGTCAAAAGTGGAACTTATCAAATAAGTCTGGCAGCCCACTATCTTAGAGGATTATTAACATATGTGCCATCTGTTGGAATAATAGATATTATGCCTAAAGAAACAGATTTTGAAGCATGGAATCACCCAAACCCAGGTCTGCTGATTACAAAATCTGAGTGGGAAATACTAAATGAATCTGACTCTATATTGTAATATCTGATTATAAATAATAATAATACAATTCACTTAATATTAATTCAATCATTATGCAATTCCTAAATCAAAAATTAAAACACCATGGTCTTATTTAATTTAAACATGTAATTTTTGTATATTTAATTTTTATGAAAAATATTCTCATTACAGGTGGTGCAGGTTTTGTCGGGTCTGCTATGGCACTCGCCATAAAAAATAAATATCCGGATTATCCGATTTTTGTACTAGATAATTTAAAACGAAGAGGCTCCGAATTAAATCTTCCCCGTCTCAAAAATGCTGGTATTAATTTCATTCATGGCGACATCAGAAACAAAGAAGATTTTGATGAGCTTCCAAAAATAGACTGCATTATTGAAGCCAGTGCCGAACCTTCCGTACTGGCAGGCATAGATTCTACTCCCGACTACCTTATCAATACAAATCTTAATGGCACTATCAATTGTCTGAATTTTGCAGTCAAAAATAAGTCAGACTTTGTTTTCTTGTCTACATCCAGAATTTATCCTATAGAAACAATTGAAGCTGCAACCTTTTTTGAAACAGCAACCCGTTTTGAGTTGAGTGAAAATCAGACTATTCATGGCTTGTCTGCAAATGGCATTTCCGAACTGTTACCTTTAGACAAGTATCGGTCTCTATATGGAACAACAAAACTGGCATCCGAATTATTTATACAGGAGTATAAACAATTCTTCGGACTAAATACAGTGATAAATCGTTGCGGTGTGCTGACTGGACCTTGGCAGATGGGAAAAATTGATCAGGGGGTAATGGTTTTGTGGGTGGCAAAACATTTTTGGAAGCAACAATTAGGATATTTCGGCTACGGCGGCAAAGGAAAGCAGGTGCGAGACATCCTGCATGTAGATGATTTATTTCGTCTGGTAGATTGGCAAATACACAATATGGATGCTGTAAACGGAGCTGTCTACAATGTAGGAGGTGGCAAAGAAATCAGTGTTTCGCTGTGCGAACTGACTGCTTTATGTGAAGAAATTACGGGAAACAAAATTCCAATCAAAGAAGTACCCGAAAACAGAGTTGCCGATATACGCATTTATGTAACTGACAATTCTAGAGTTACCCAAGAAACAGGTTGGAAACCTGAAATCTCTGTCAAACAGATAGTACAGGAGATTTATGATTGGATTAAATCAAATGAACAAATTCTCAAGCCAATTTTAGGATAATAAATTTCTCTGTAAATGAACAAGTTAAGTATAGTCATACCTGCGTATAACGAAGCTGAAAGTATTTCGGAAACACTTAGTACTTTGTATGTCACACTGTCGCATGAAAATATAGAGCATGAAATATTTGTAACGAATGATA
Organism: uncultured Chitinophagales bacterium; assembly: GCA_964584555.1. Lineage (GTDB taxonomy): Bacteria > Bacteroidota > Bacteroidia > Chitinophagales > JADIYW01 > JADJSS01. The sequence continues at coordinate 26,252 of CAZPBT010000007.1, read as the reverse complement.
ATTCTAAGGACAACACCTTAGCTGTTTTACAAAGCTTACAATCTGAAATTCCAACATTAAAATATGAGACCAACTATGGTCCTAATGGATTTGGATATGCCGTACGGTTCGGATTAGAGCGTTTTACAGGAGATTATGTAGCTATAATGATGGCAGATCTTTCTGATGATCCAAAAGATTTAGTAAAGTTTTATAGAAAAGCTGTTGAAGGAAATTATGATTGTATATTTGGTTCTCGTTGGGAAAAGGGCGGAAAAGTAATTGATTACCCGTTGCTAAAGAAAAGAATAAACAGATTAGCTAATTTTATTGTTAAAACAATCTTTCGTATAAAATACAATGATTGTACCAATGCATTCAAATTATATAAAAAAGAAACCATAGATGGGCTAAAACCTTTTCTCTCGCCACACTTTAATCTCACACTAGAACTACCGTTAAAAGCTATAGTGAGAGGGTATTCGTATGCTGTGGTACCCAATTCTTGGACGAATAGAAAATATGGAGAATCCAAACTGAAAATAAAAGAAATGGGTAGCCGGTATTTCTTTATACTCATGTATTGTTGGATCGAAAAGCAGTTTTCTCGCGGAGATTATATGAAAAAAACAGATATGTAGTTGTTTATTCCCCAACTATCTGCAATTTGGCAAACTTGAGCATAATCTTTTTAGTACCGGTGCCTTCAAAAAATATAGTAGCTATTCGGTTTTCTCCGGTGCCTTCTACACTTACCACTTTGCCTTCGTTAAATTTTTCGTGTAAAACCTGCATACCCGCCTGAAGGTTCTTTAAATCACTGCTCAGAGTAGCCTGAGTTCTGGCTGCTTTTGTAATCTTAGTCAGGTGAGCAGGTGCTTGTGTTTTCACCGGCTCAGCCTTTTTTTGATATTGCTTACTCATGTACCACTTCGACTGGAAATCATCATCGAAAAATGTTTTTTCTTTCGGAGCGGTATCCGGTTTCTTTTGTCCGAAAACTTGCTTGTTTTTCTCTTCTATTTCTTCTATAAAGCGGCTTTCATCATTATAATTCAGGCTCCCGAATTTAAATCGTGTGAGGGCATAGGTCAATGTAAGAAATTTCTTAGCTCTGGTAATGGCCACGTAAAATAAGCGTCGCTCTTCTTCCAAATCTTCCCTGCTGTTTAATGATAAAATAGAGGGAAATAAATTTTCTTCCAACCCTACCACAAATACACTCGTAAATTCAAGACCTTTTGCCGAGTGAATAGTCATCAGTTTCACTTTGTCTTTGTTTTCATCTTTCTCGTCATCCAAGTCTGTTAAGAGGGAAATATTTTGCAAATAAGCAGCCAAATCATTTTCCGGTCTTACTTCATCTTCACTAAAATCTTGTTTGTCGGCCACGGTATATTCTTTAATACCGTTTAACAACTCTTGAATGTTTTCAAAACGGGAAATACCTTCTACGGTTTTGTCTTTATACAAGTCTTCAATAATGCCGGTTTGTTTGCCGATGTATTCAGCTATTTCATAAGCATCTTTGCTGTTAAGCATAGCCCGAAAGCTTTTTATCAAAATAGAAAAGTTTTTAATTGCAGTAACAGCCCTGCCCTGCAATCCGCTTACTATCTCCGGATGGTCGACAAAATGAGCTAAAGGCAACTGGTTTTCATCTGCCGCAACAATCAGCCTGTTGATGGAAGTATCCCCTATACCGCGGGCCGGATAATTGATAATGCGTTTCAACGCTTCTTCATCATTCGGATTAACCACCAATCGCAAATAAGAAATAAAATCTTTGATTTCTTTTCGCTGGTAAAAGGAAAGACCACCGTAAATTTTATATGGAATATTGAGTTTGCGCAAGGCTTCTTCAAAAGAACGAGATTGTGCATTGGTACGATATAAAATAGCAAACTCATTATGCATGATTTTATGCCGCATTTTTTGTTCAAATATCAAATCGGCTACATAGCGTGCTTCATCTGCTTCGCCTGCACTTTTTATTACTTTTATTTTCTCGCCACCTAAATTTTCCGTCCAAATTTTTTTGGGCAATTGCCCTTTATTAAACTTAATTATTTCATTTGCTGCATTCACAATAAATTCTGACGAGCGATAGTTTTGTTCAAGTTTAAATATTTTTAAATCAGGATAGTTTTTTTGAAAATTCAGGATATTCTCTATCGTAGCCCCCCTAAAAGCATAAATACTTTGCGCATCATCACCCACTACACAAATATTTTCATGTTGCGCCGTTAGTAATTTTACGATGGAATATTGGGCAAAATTGGTATCCTGAAACTCATCAATCAAAATATGCGTGAATCGCTTTTGATATTTATACAAAACATCCGGAAAACGAACCAACAGCTCATGTGTTTTTAAAAGTAAATCATCAAAATCCATGGCTCCGGCTTTAAAGCAGCGGTCCTCATATTTTTTATAGAGCTCAGCAATTTTTGGCCGCCCCGCACTCTCATCATCAGATACCAAATCAATATTTTCGGCATATAAGCGGGCATTAAGCAAATCATTTTTAGCTGCCGAAATGCGGTAGTACACGTTGGCAGGCTTATACAGTTTGTCATTTAAACCCTCTTCTTTTATAATAGACTTTAGCAAACTCTTGGCATCATCCGGATCATAAATAGTAAAATTCTGAGGATAACCCAAGCGGTGTGCATCAATACGCAAAATACGGGCAAATACCGAGTGAAAAGTACCCATATACAAATTGCGTGCTTCTTTGCCTACTATATGTTCAATCCGTTCGCGCATTTCGGCAGATGCTTTATTGGTAAAAGTTAAAGCCATAATGCGGAAAGGGTCTATTCCCTGACTAATCAGATAAGCTATACGGTAAGTGAGCACTCTGGTTTTACCCGATCCGGGACCGGCAATTATCATTACAGGCCCATTTATAGTAGTTACAGCCTGACGTTGAACTTCATTTAATTCCTCCAAAAACTTCATTGGGATAAAAGTACGGGATTGAATTTGCAAGCAGAAAAATAGTTGTTACAGGGTGTGGATTATTTTCGGGATATATGACAGCAATATAGTCTTGCATCCGTGTTGAGTCATTTTATACCACGTCCCGAAATTAGCTGACTTATTTTATAGATTAAACGTTTATGTCGAAGTCAGTCCGTATAAAATCTGTTTAGTAGCAGTAAGTATTTAATAATTACAATGAATATGTTAATCAAACCGTAACAGAAAAATGTTAAATAAGTTAAACAGATACAACGCCAAAATCAAAAAAAACGACTAAAAATTAAAAAAGAATGAGATTTTTATTGGTTTTTAAAAAAATGTCGTAATATTGCAGATTAACAGTGATTAAAACTTCTTAAGAATTATTAACAAAACCAGTTAGTCTTTATGAAAAGAAAATTATTATTATGGTTGTTTGGTCTGTTGCTCACAGTCCAAATGTATGCACAAAATCGTACGATAAGCGGTACGGTAAAAGATGCCAAAGGCGAGGCGCTGATTGGCGTAAACGTAACAGGAAAAGGTACTACTATCGGTACAGTAACTGACATTGACGGAAAATACACATTGGAGCTTCCAAAAGAAGTTGACATGTTAGTATTTTCGTATGTAGGTTACACAACCTTAGAAAAAGCAATTCTTTCTAAAACAGTAGATGCAACATTAAATGAAGAAGGACAAGTATTAGAAGATATTGTTGTAACTTCTGTAGCCATCAAAAGAGAGAAAAGAAGTACTTCTTATTCTGCTAACACCGTTAAAAGTGATGATTTGAACCAAGGTGCCAGTAGTGTATTCTCAGCGCTACAATCAAAAACACCAGGGGTAAGAATCACAAATGCCGGTGGTGCAGTGGGTTCTTCTACACGTGTAATTCTAGATGCAGAAGCTTCTTTCACGGGTTCTAACAACGCATTAATAGTTATTGATGGTATTCCGGTAAACAATAAAACAAGTTCAGGAACAGTAAATGACCCACAAAATGCTATAGACTTTGGTAATCGTGGAAATGACTTTGATCCTGATAATATCGAATCAGTTACGGTGTTAAAAGGACCGGCAGCAACTGCTCTATATGGTTCACGCGCTGCTAGTGGTGTATTGATGATTACTACTAAATCAGGAAAATCAGGAGAAGGTAAGAAGTTCAATGTATCGCTGAATTCAGGAGTAATGTTTGATAAAGCCTATCTTCAAATTAAAAGACAAGATAAATACGGACAGGGATATGACATGGCTCCGGATCCAATTGAAAACTTCTCTTGGGGACCTGCTTTTGACGGAGTAGTTCGACCATGGACACCTGCCGTAGTGACACCAGAAGGAATCACTACCCAATTAATTCGTCCATATTCTGCTGTTAAAAACCAATTACAGGACGCATTCAATACAGGAGTAACATACAAAAACGGCATTAATATTGAAGGAGCTGATGATAAATATAACTACTTCTTATCTTATATTAATACTACCAATAAAGGTATCTTTGATAATACTTTTTACAAAAGACATGCTGTAACAGCAAATATGGGCGTGAAGTTTTCTAAAAATTTCACATCTAGGGTGAATGTACAGTACTCAAAAATTAATCAAAGAGTATTATTAGGAGCCGGTACAGGTAATTTTGGAGGTCCATTTCAGGCTATGTTACAACAAGCAGTTAATATTCCTATCGTAGAGCTGAGAGATTATAACAACATCTATCAGGGATTTGCAGGATATTATGGAGGATATACAGCTAATCCGTTCTACCTATTAAACAATATGAATAATGACAGTAAAGTTGACAACTTACTAGCTTCTGCAGAACTAGAATTTAAACCGGTTGACTTTATTACACTTACTGCCAGAATTGGGGATAACTATGTAAACAACAATATAACAATACAAAGCCCTAAATATCAATACGCTCATAGCGGTCCTGCTCCCGGAGGTTATGCAGAGATCTTTATTAAGGACAATAATATTACTGCTGATTTGATAGGCGCTTTCAGTAAAACTTTTAAGAAAAAATATGCTGTAGATGTTTTAGGTGGTTTCAACTATTACGGTACTTCATCAAGATTATTACAAGGAGTAACTACTAACGGATTGGTTGTTCCTGGATTTTATGATTTAAGTAATTCTAAGGATTTACCTTCAGTAGATCAATCAGTAAATAATTATCGCATTATTGGTTTATATGGTCAAGCTCGTTTTTCATACGATAACTTACTATTCTTAGAATATCAAGCCAGAAATGACTGGTCTTCTACACTTCCAGCAGGAAAAAATGGGTTCTTTTACCAATCAGGAGGAATTTCATTTGTACCAACAGAATTTTTGAAAGGAGATGTAAAAAAATGGTTGAATTATGCAAAAATCAGATTTAATGTAGGTACTCAAGGAAAAGATGCTGCAACTTATCAATTGAACTCAACTTATAGTTTGAATCCGGTTTATGAAGATTATTCTGATGCTAATTATCCGATTAAGTTTCCTTTCTTAGGACAAGCTGGTGCTACAACAGGCAACCAAATTGGCAATCCAAATCTAAAACCTGAATTCACATTAGCTTATGAGGCTGGTGTTGATTTAAACATACTTAAAGAATATGTATATTTAGAGTATACTTTCAGACACAGAACACATAAAGACTTAATTATTGCAGCAAACTTACCGGCTAGTTCTGGTTATACTTCTCAAGTGTTGAATATCGGTAAAATGCGTAATGTAACACATGATGTATTAGCTCGTGTTTACTTGTTAAAAAACATCAAGAAAATGACTTGGGAAACACGTTTCCAATTCTCAAAAACATTTAATACTGTATTGAAAGTAAATGAGGATGCTGATGAGGTATCTATAGGTGGACTTACAAGAGCTTTATTGGTAGCTAAAGAAGGTATGCCTTTCAACACATTCAAAGTGTATGATTTTGAAAGAGATCCTAACGGAAATATTATCGTGGGTGCAAATGGAGCTCCAGTACCATCTTCAACACAAATTTACATGGGAAGTGCTTCAATAGCTGATTATACAATGGGCTTTGGATCAACATTCTCTTGGAATGGTTTAAGTGCAGATGTTCAGTTTGACTTAAGAAAAGGTACTATGTTCTATTCTGGTACTAAAAATGCAACTGACTTTAATGGTACTTCATTAAGTTCATTACTTAATGACAGACAACCGTATATAATTCCTGGTAGCGTTGTCGCTAACGGAGATGGTACATTCTCTGAAAATACTACTGCGGTTACCAATACTTATAATATTGTTAGCAATATGCCGGAATCTACAGAAATGATTGATGGATCTTATATCAAATTGAGAGAAGCGAGCCTTTCTTATACGTTCAACAAGAAATTCTTTAAAAACACACCAATTAGTTCAATAACAGTTGGTGTTATTGGAAGAAATTTGAAATTCTGGTTACCGGCTGAGAATATATTTGCAGATCCAGAATCAAATTCATGGGGTCAAGCTGGAAACGTACAGGGTATTGAATTTAGTTCAACTCCAAGTACACGTTCTTTTGGATTTGATTTCAAAATTAAGTTCTAATCCTTTAAAATTATCAATATGAAAAATAATATTTTATTAAACACACTATTTTTAGTACTGTTACTTTCAACAGGATTAAGTTCATGTCAGAAGGTCTTAGATGTAAATACAGATCCCAATAACCTGTCCGCTGTCACTCCAGATTTATTATTGACTAATGCTGAAACAGGTACTGCTTCTACTGTAGGCAATACTTGGAATTATGTAGGTTCTATGTGGGCTGAATATTGGACAGGTGGATATGGCGTATCTACCAGCCAGTTGGAATATTTTAACATGTCTCCAACGGATATGGACGGTGTTTGGGGAAGAGCATATGCAAGATCTTTAATGGATTATGCTAATGTGATAAAAACAGGTAATGACAACTATAAAGGTATTGCAAAAATTATGTCTGCATATACCTATCAGATGCTAACAGATTTACATGGAGCTGTGCCTATGTCAGAAGCCTTGAAAGGAGAAGCAGCAGATGGTGGGATAATATCTCCCAAATATGATAGTGAACAAGATGTTTACGCTGCCGTTTTAACGATGATTGACGATGCAAAAGCTAATTTATCAACAACTGTTCCATCTATTGATGAAGTAGGAGCGGATGATGTTGTATATGGTGGAGACCTAAGCAAATGGAATAAATTTGCTAATACGTTAAAACTTAAAGTTCTAGTTCGTAGTGGTGATTATGCTGCTGCTCGTACGTTGATAGATGCAGGAACGCCTTTCATTAGTTCTTCATCTGATGAGGCTAAACAAATATTTACGGAAACTGCGCAAAATACAAATCCACTTTGGGCTCGATTTGAATCAAGAACCACTGTAGGAATGTACTACGTGGGAGCTAAGGCTAGTGTTGACAAATTAGTTGCTTTAGGGGATCCGCGTGTAAATACTATTTATACAGCTGGTAATGCCGGACATGAGGGTGTTTATTCAGGTGATTTAAATGATAATACAGTACTTTATCCATCTGGTGGTAGTAATGCAAGATTCTCAAAACCTAATACAACACATGTTTTTAATGCAAATGTACCTGTTTTCTATATTAGCGCATGGGAGTCTAAATTTTTACAAGCTGAAGTATTAATGAGAACAGGTGGTACAGCTGCAACTCTTTTTGAAGATGGTGTTCAAGCATCATTTGATTATTATGGTTTAGGTTCAGCTTCTGCTTATTTTGCTTCTTTAGGTTATTCTGATGCAGGAACATTAAATGATAAGATTAAAATCTTGGCAGTTCAAAAATGGATTGCTATGAACGGATTACAAATGGCAGAAGGTTGGTTGGAAACCTTACGTTTAGAAACTTCCACAAATCTTATATTCAGAGGTGTTGCACCGGATAACATTTTTACATCACCAATAAACAATTCTTTAGGAGCTAATAAGTTTCCATCTTCATTCTTATATCCGTCAACTGAAACAAGTTACAATCCTAAAACTCCTACTGACAGAACGGTAACATCTAAGAGATTCTGGGATAATTAATCATTTAAAAATTACAGAAAATGAAAAATAAATATTTTAAACTAACATCATTGATTTTGCTGGCTTTTACTGCCCTTATCGGATGTAAAAAAGATTTTGAAGCTTCTAAACCAACTTATTGGCCGGTTATAGAAATTAATGGTCCATCGTTTGTTGCTGTTCCTTTTGGTGATACTTATACTGATGCAGGTGCTACAGTTACTGTAAATGGTGCTACTATAGATTATACTACTGATAATCAGGTTGATGATTCTCAATTGGGGGTGTATACTGTAGAATATTCAGCAGTAAATGAGGATGGTATTGCTGCAACTGCGACACGTACAGTGGCAGTAGTAGATACATCTGTAGCGGATGATGATATTTCTGCTTCTTATACTCGTGTTGGTCAAGCAGGTACAGTAATTAATTGGGTTAAACATCCTACACAACCTTATACTTATATTTGTAATAATGTTGGTGGTGTACCACCTTCAAATGCAAACTATGCTGCATTTAATGTTCAATATTTGGCATATTACGTAGGCCCGGGACAATTTTGTGTTCCTCTTCAATCTGTAGGGTCACTTGCACCTTTCTACTGCACAGCTAGTCTTGGTGGCAGTACGGTAATAAATATTAATCCATATGTAGCTGCGGGTTCAACAGCTTATGCATATGTTGTTAATGGCGCAAATTTTGGAACTGGTTTAAGAACTTTCAAAAAACTTTAAAATAGTATATATTATGAGAAAAATAACTAAATATTTTATTGTACTTACAGGACTGCTATTTGCTATTTCTTGTAAAAAGGACGAGTATAAGGCACCTGTATCAAATACAGTTTCAATGTCAGGTAGATGGTGGATTCAATTCTGGATTGATGATGACGGAAATGGTGCATTTGATCCTGCTGTTGATTTACTTTATTATGATTATGCAGATATTGGAGGTGTTGGTGTTTCTACATCAAATGATGCAGCTAACTCACCTGATTCTTTATGGGTAAATGACATAGAAGGCATTTGGCCATTTAAATTCAAGTCTGGGGTAAACACATCAACTAATTTATTTAGCCCGGCTACGTATAATAACTTAGCGATAGATGGAGAGTCTGTTACTGTGCATGAAGCTAAGATTTTACCTGGTGCTGGTACTACTCTTTCTGGGTCTAAAGTGGATAGTATTTACTTTGACTTAGAATTTTCTGATGATCCGGGTTATCACTATTATTTCTCTGGTGTTAAATATACTGGTCACGTTGAAGATGAGTATCATTAATTAATTTTAATACTAAATTATAAAAGAGGCTGTTCATCAGCCTCTTTTTTTATTTCTACTTAACACACATTTAATTTATCCCTACATCTCATTTAGCCTCTTTATTTGCTATCTTTGCACTGCATTTTTTAAGTACGTGAAACGCCATATTTCCATATTCTTTTTCGCCTTTTGTTTATTGCTGACATCTTTGTCTTTAGCAGAAGAACATACTACAACAGCTACTCCTGCTACAACAACTCCTGCTGAACAACCACATGCGCCTATTGCTAACGAACATGCTACAGAAGCTGAACATGGCAACAAAGATGCCTCTTCAGTTGTGGTAGAACATATCATGAATCACATTTCTGATGCTAACCAGTTTCATGTTGCAACAGTTAGTGGAAAGCATATCGTTATCGCTTTACCTTGCATTCTCTATAGAAATGGAAAACTATCCGTATTTTCTTCATCTCGTTTAGAACATGACCAAGAATATGACGGGTATAAACTGGATGAACATTCTGGAAGAGTGGTAGATGCAGCTACCGGGAAAAGAAGTACGAATTTAGGTACTTATTTTACTTCTCATGATTCGTCTAAGTTTTTGGATTTTTCGATTACTAAAAATGTTTTTACATCAATATTGGGTTTCATCATACTTGCTATTCTGTTATTTGCTGCTAAAAAAGCATATACAAACAGAAAAGGACAAGCTCCAAAAGGCTTACAGTCAATAATTGAGCCGATTGTACAGTTTTTAGTGGATGATGTAATTAAACCTAATATAGGGCCTAAATACGAAAAATTTGTTCCGTTTTTATTGTCCATCTTTTTCTTTATTTTAATAAATAATCTAATAGGCTTAATTCCATTCTTTCCCGGAGGCTCGAATGTTTCCGGAAATATAGCTTTCACGATGACTTTGGCAGTATTGGCATTTTTGATGATTAATATCAACGGTTCAAAAAGCTATTGGGGACATATTTTTGCTATGCCTGGTGTACCAAAATGGGTTTTGGTCATTTTAACCCCTGTAGAAATTGTCGGAATTTTTATTAAACCCATTGCATTAATGCTTCGTTTATTCGGAAATATTACAGGAGGACATATTGCCATATTGAGTATCGTGAGTTTGATTTTTATTTTTGGTAGCCTAGGCAAGAGCATAACAGGAGCATCTTTAGGTGGGGCAATGGCCATACCTATTGTATTGTTTGTTAATGCAATGGAGTTATTTGTGGCATTTTTACAAGCTTATGTATTTACTCTTTTGACTTCCATATTTATAGGAGCAGCTCTTGAAGAACATGGACATGAACACGAACATCATTAATTAAATTAATAAATCAAAAAAAATTAAGTTATGACAATTACAGGAATAGCAGCGCTTGGAGCAGGTTTAGCAGCATTAGGCGCAGGTATCGGTATCGGTTTAATCGGGGGTAATGCAACACAAGCAATCGCTCGTCAGCCTGAAGCATCTGGAGATATCAGAGGTGCGATGATTTTGGCAGCCGCATTAGTAGAAGGTGCAGCTCTTATCGCTATCATCTTCTCATTCTTGATGAAATAATTTGCGAAAGCACTAACGTCGTAAGACATAAAAGATATTGCTATGCATATATTGGCATTTGATGCAATGGAATTAATTCTGCCCGATTTGGGATTGTTGTTTTGGACAACAGTGATTTTCCTTTTGTTTTGGTTTATCATGGGAAAATTCGCTTTCAAACCGATAGTGAATGCCATTAAAGATCGCGAACGCTCAATAGAAGAAGCTTTGTCTTCTGCCGATAAGGCTAAAGAAGAAATGCAGAAACTGACTTCTGACAACGAGGCTATGCTGAAAGAAGCCCGCGAAGAAAGTGCGCGTATCTTAAAAGAGGCTAAAGACACGAAAGAGGCGATCATTACGGAAGCACAAAACAGGGCTAAAGATGAGGCAGTAAAATTAATTGCAGAAGCTAAGCTGGAAATCGATAATCAAAAGAAATCGGCTTTAGCAGAAGTAAAAAATGAAGTGAGCAAACTATCTCTGGATATTGCTCAGAAAGTATTGGGAAAAGAATTGGATTCTTCCAAAGACCAACAAGCTTATGTGCAATCTTTGGTGGAAAAATTAAACTGATATGTCAACAGACAGAATATCCATACGATATGCGAAAGCGCTGTTTGAGCAAGCGGTGAGTTCAGGTTCGCTTGAGGCAATTTATGCGGACTTAAATGTCGTGAATAATGCGCTTCAAGAAAGTAAAGAACTTCGCAATTTGATTAAAAATCCTATTATAAAGTCAGATAAAAAAGCGGAGATTTTAAACCAGATATTTTCAGGAAAGGTTAGCAAGGATACGTTGAACTTCTTGAATATGGTGGCTAAAAATGCCAGAGAATCTTATCTGCAAGGAATGGTAGGGGCGTTTTTCAATCAATACAATTCGCTAAAAAACATTTCGGAAGTAACAGTGACTACTGCTGTAGAATTAGCTAAGGATACCGAAGCTGAAATTGTTCGTTTTATCCAGAAACAGACCGGAAATCCGAATGTGAAAATCAACAAAAGTCTGGACGCTTCCATAATGGGTGGTTTTATTGTCAACTTTGGTGATAAGGTTTACGATAATTCTGTAAAGTACAAATTAGATAAAATTAGAAAAGAAATTATTATATAATGTTAAATGAAAAATGATTAATGTTTAATTATTCAACATTCAACATTCAACATTAAAAAATTTAAAAAAAATGGTAGAAGTAAGACCGGATGAAATATCAACCATATTGCGTCAGCAATTAGGTAACGTATCTACTGAAGCACAACTGGAAGAAGTGGGTACTGTATTGCAAGTGGGAGATGGTATCGCACGTGTTTATGGTTTGTCAAACGTGAAGGCTGGTGAGCTTGTAGAATTTGCAAGCGGTATGCGTGCTATTGCGTTAAACCTTGAAGAAGATAACGTGGGTGTAGTATTGATGGGTTCTTCTGTGGAAATTAAAGAAGGAGATACGGTAAAACGTACAGGATTAATTGCTTCAATTAATGTTGGTGAAGGTATGCTGGGACGTGTAGTAAATACACTTGGCGAACCTATTGACGGCAAAGGTCCGATTACCGGAGAGTTATTTCAAATGCCATTAGAAAGAAAAGCGCCGGGTGTAATTTTCCGTCAACCGGTAAATGAGCCGTTGCAAACAGGTATCAAGGCGATTGATGCAATGATTCCGATAGGAAGAGGACAGCGGGAGTTAATTATCGGTGACCGACAAACAGGAAAAACAGCTATCGCTATAGATACCATTATCAACCAAAAAGAATTTTACGACCGTGGTGAACCGGTTTATTGTATATATGTAGCCTGTGGTCAAAAAGCTTCAACAGTAGCGAATGTGGCTAAAACGTTAGAAGAAAAAGGTGCAATGTCTTATACTGTAATTGTTTCGGCTAACGCGTCAGACCCTGCTCCACTTCAATTTTACGCACCGTTTGCGGGCGCATCTATTGGAGAGTATTTCCGTGATACAGGTCGTCCGGCATTGATTATTTATGATGATTTGTCAAAACAAGCTGTTGCTTATCGCGAGGTATCTTTGCTTTTGAAAAGACCTCCGGGACGTGAGGCTTATCCGGGTGACGTATTTTACTTACACTCTCGTTTATTAGAGCGTGCTGCTAAAGTGATTAATAGAGATGAGATTGCTGCAAACATGAACGACCTTCCTCCTTCTTTGAAAGGAAAAGTAAAAGGTGGTGGTTCTTTAACAGCCTTACCTATTATTGAAACACAGGCAGGTGACGTTTCTGCTTATATCCCAACGAATGTAATCTCGATTACAGATGGTCAGATATTCCTGGAGGCTAACTTATTCAATGCGGGTGTGCGTCCTGCTATCAACGTGGGTATTTCCGTATCACGTGTGGGTGGTAACGCACAAATTAAATCCATGAAGAAAGTGGCAGGTACATTAAAACTGGACCAAGCACAATACAGAGAGCTGGAAGCTTTTGCTAAATTCGGCTCTGATTTGGATGCAGCTACAAAAGCGGTATTGGAAAAAGGAAAACGCAACGTGGAAATTTTGAAACAACCGCAATATTCTCCGGTAACCGTAGAAAAACAAATTGCTATTATCTATTTAGGTACAAAAGGGTTGTTGAAAAATGTGGGTATTGACAAAGTTCGCCGATTTGAAGATGATTTCTTGACAGCTTTGGAAGCCAAACATCCGGAAGTACTGGCAGAATTTAAAAAAGGCGGCTTAAGTGATGAGGCTACGGCAAAAGTAGAGGCATTGGCAAAAGATATGGAAAGCGCATACGCATAGGAAATTGTAAGTTTTGAATTATAAATTTTGAATAGTATCAGTTTGTAGTTTAAAATCTAAAATCTAAAATTTCAAAAGTGGCAAATTTAAAAGAAGTACGTTTACGAATAGCATCTGTAAAATCAACAATACAGATTACTAAAGCCATGAAAATGGTATCTGCGGCTAAACTAAAAAGAGCAACAGACCGTATCGTACAAATTCGCCCATACGCTAACCAATTGAATGGCATTTTGCAAAATATTGCCTCTAATCTCGGCGATCAGATGAATTCATCCTATTCACAAGTGAGACCTGTTCAGAAAGTATTAATTGTTGTTATCACTTCCGATAAAGGTCTTTGTGGCGGGTTTAATTCCAACTCTGTAAAGGCAGTAAAGGCATTGCTGAATGAAAAATATTCAGATCTGGCAGCCACAAACAAAGTAGATATTCTGACAGTTGGCAAGAAAGGATATGATGCATTTAAAGCAGGAAAGAGTCGGGTAAATAATGACTATATCGGTTTGTTTCATAATTTGAATTTTGAAGATACATCTAAAGCAGCTGAGTACATCATGTATGCTTTTGATCAGAAAGAATACGATGTGGTGGAAATAGTATATGGTCAATTTAAAAATGCCGGAACTCAAATTACCACAACTGAGCAGTATTTGCCTATCAAGACAACTAAAGCAGCAAAAGGAAGCGGTGTTACCAAAGCAGATTATATTTTTGAGCCTTCTCAGGAAAAAATATTGACAGACTTAGTTCCAAAAATATTGAAAACTCAATTTTTCAGATATCTGTTGGATTCGAATGCTTCAGAACACGGAGCCCGAATGACGGCAATGGATAAAGCAACTGAGAATGCCAATGAGTTGTTGCGTTCACTAAATATTACCTATAACCGTGCACGTCAGGCTGCCATTACAACCGAATTGACAGAGATAGTTTCAGGTGCAGCTGCTTTGAGCAACGGCTAAGATTTTATCTTGTTTTTTGTTGGTTGAAATTAGCGTACACTGACTTTACTATTTATCAGCATTTATTTTAAAACTTTCATTTGGGACGCGTTTCTAAATCTGAGAAATTTGAATTACTCAAAAGTCATCCATTAGTGATGGATAAGAATCCTTCTGTTAAAGGAAAGTGGCAAACGGATTTCTTTAAGAACAATCATCCGATAATTATTGAATTAGCCTGTGGCAAAGGGGAATACACCTTGGGCATGGCAAAATTATTACCAGATAAAAATTTTATCGGGATGGATATTAAAGGGAATCGAATTTGGAGCTCTGCCCGGCTGGCACAATTAGATGAGCTTACTAATGTGGGTTATATCCGCGATCAGATTGATAAACTGGAAGATTATTTTTTGCCTGGTGAAATTGATGAAATCTGGATTACATTTTCTGACCCGTTTCCAAAAAAACGAGATGCTAAACGTCGATTAACTTCCAACAGATTCTTGCCCATCTATAAAAAGTTATTAAAGACCGGAGGGAAAATTCATTTAAAAACAGACAGTGACATTTTGTATGAATTTACAAAAGAAGTATTAGCAACTACTCCATGTATAATACTAAAAGACTATAGCGATGTATATGCTCTTAATAAGCAAGAAGAGCTGTATGGCATACAAACCTACTATGAAAAAATGCACATATCAGACGGCAAAACAATAAAATATTTGTGTTTCTGTCTGGTTGATTAGTCCACCTTCCGACCGATATATAAGAAGACGTTTCCCCAGAAATCAAATTTCTTACTCATCTTAACAGAAGTATTTGCAATATAATACATCGCCTTTTGCATAGTGGATGTACATTGAGCCAAACTGGACGGATAAGGCCAATGCCCTTCGGATATATTGAATATCAGTGTTTCTAAACCTAAATTTTTAAAAAACGCTAATTGATTATTTCTGTTGGCGTAAATAATATGCGTTGGTGTATGGGTTGCTTTTTTGCCAAACAAGTTCTTGCGAATGAAGAAAATAAGTTTTCTGGATTGCTGAGTAAGATTAAAATTGTTTTCGATAGGACCGGTTAAAATGAAAACACCATTCGGATTGAGTTTGGTCTTTAAGATCTCCATAATGGGTTTTGGATTAGTTAGATGCTCTAACACATTATTCAATAAAATAATGTCGAATGTTTCAGTATAAGCAGGCTCCAACATTTCCTCAATAGTAATAAACCGCACACCATTTATTTTTTCAGCAAGCTGTTTGACTAAATCAGGATTAAATTCAGAACCAAATGCTTGGTAGCCTCTGTCTCTAGCTTCAACAAGAAATTGCCCGGCTCCGCAACCATAATCCAGCAGTTTCTTACCTGGGAGCTGTACTTTCTCCAGCTCTTCAAAAAGGTGCCCATATCTGTTATCATTCGTTCCAGTTACTTCACTCTGATATTCTACCGGGTACATTTTGTTTAAATCATCTGCATTGGGTAACGGATTCACTTGTATTAATCCACATGCAGAACATTTTATATATTCAAATGTTTTGTTGTTGAAAACAGTGTCTTCAAATACAGAAGATTTATGATGCGTATTGCCGCAAAACAAACAAGTTGCCATGTAATAATTTGTATCAAAGATAATTTTTCTTTTTGAGCTTTATTGAGTAAAGTAAATTTCGTGGAAGAGAATGATTATTTTTATAGCGGATGAAAAAGATTTCCATCATTACACCATCTTATAATCAGTCGGCTTTTATTGAACAAACGATTAATTCGGTATTGTCCCAAAATTATGCAAATTTAGAATACATTATAATCGATGGCGGAAGTACAGATGGAAGTGTGGAAATTATCAAGAAATATGAAAAGTATTTAACGCACTGGGTAAGCGAAAAAGATAATGGACAAAGTCATGCCATTAACAAAGGGTTTAAAATGGCAAGTGGAGAAATCATCAACTGGCTAAACAGCGATGATTATTATGAACCTGATACGTTTAAGATTATTGCTGAGCAGATGAAAGACGAACAAGTCATGGTATTGAGTGGGAGAAGCAATGTGTTGCAGGCAAATACAATAAAATATCAAACCAATGGAGTTGATTTATATAGTGATGTTGTTAAAACAATGGCATATGCCAGAATAGATCAGCCTGAAACTTTCATACGTAGAAAAGTTTTGGAAACTACAGGATTGATAAACGAACAATTGCATTATCTGATGGATAGGGAGTGGTGGTTGCGCTATTTGTTTTATTTTGGAAGTAAACAAGTGAAATCCATAGATGCTGTGTTGGTTAATTTCAGGTTGCATGAGGCATCCAAAACGGTAAGTGCTACTGCAGGATTTGAAAAAGAATCGCTCAGCTTGTATTATTCCATTGCCAAAAAATACGGATTAGAAGAAGCCGTCTTTTTTGAAAAGATGCCGGATGTTATTCTCATTCCGCTTATTCATTATCCGCTTGATTTTTCGGCGGAGACAGTTAGAAGAATTATTCATAACTATTGGTTGCAACAGGCAGAGATGGCTTATGCTGCTGATGATTATGGAACTGCAAAATTGTTTTTAAATCAAATAAAATCAGAATTATTAGTTGCAGAAAATAAACCAATTTACACATCACTTAAAAACAGGATAACATATCTACCTTTGTTTTTAAAGAAAATTTGGAATAAACGCTAATGGAAATCAGCATCATAATACCCACTTTCAATAGAGAGGCTGTTTTAAAGCAGACACTGGACAATCTTAAGCCCTTGGTCGAAAAATACCAGATTGAGATAATTATTGTAAACGATGGTGAAGCGTTAAAAGATAATTACACAGATGAAAATATACATGTATTTAAAAATCCCAAAAAAGGTGTAACTGCTGCAAGAAATTTTGGCGCGGCTAAAGCAAAGAGCGATATCTTGTTCTTTTTGGATGATGATATGTGGTGCAACGAAGAAGCCATAAAAGCAATTTTAAGTTTCAAAGAAAGAGGTTTGACAAATACTTCCTGTTTTCTGATGAATTGGGAATATCCGGCTGAACTAAAAGAGAAACTAAGCAAAGAAAAAATAGGCAGATACTTATTAAATGCAAATTATCATACTTTGGAAGGCAGATTGATGGATAAAGTTGACAATACGCTTGAGTTTAAGCAAATTGATTCTATTGGGAGTTGCTCATTTGTAATCAGTAAACAGCTATTTGCACAAATAGGAGGCTACGACGAATCATATATTTTTCAAGGAGAAGATATTGCAATAGCTCAAACAATAAACAGACATCGTATTCCCATATTATTGTCAACTCAGATAACATGTTTCCATAATCATATTGATAGACTGGATGTAGAAGGGATGATAGACAGGGATTACAGAGGCTATTATTCGCAATTTATTCAACATGGAGATGATGTAAAAAACTCAACTAAGACTATTTTTTACAAAGCATTTCTACATATTCAGAATTTGATTATTAAGACCTATGATTTAATTCCAAATAGTCCGGCGTATGATAAATTAACTTTCAGGTTTTTAGGGCTAATTGGAAATCTAAGTAAAACGAAAGCGTACCGAGATGCAAAAAAACAAAATAAATAATCTCGTAAAGGTTGTCTATATCATCTCTCATCTCGAAAAATCGATGACCTTTGAGTGGGTCTTGAAATATATTGACAAATCGAAATTTGAAATACATGTGATTAGTTTGAATCAACATGCAGCTACTTATTTGAATCAATATTGTGAATCGTTGCAAATTCCATATTATCATATTTCATATCGCAGTAAAAAAGATATACCTAAAGCAATTTATCGTTGTTTACGATTGTTTCAAAAAATAAAAGCGGATGTAGTACATGCCCATTTAATTGATGCAGGATTAGTGGGGCTGACAGCTGCAACTATTTTGCGAATTAAAAAAAGAATCTATACGAGGCATTACGCTACACTTCATCACGAATATTATCCGAACGGAGTAAAGTATGACCATTATATCAATGTTATTGCAACTGGTATTATCGCTATTTCAGAAAATGTGCAGAATGTGCTGATACAGCAAGAACATGTGCCCGCATCAAAAGTTCAGCTCATTTATCACGGCTTTGATATATCTGCTTATGACGATATTAATCAAGACAGAATCGCACTTGTACAAACAAAATACAATTTACATAATAAAGGTCCGGTTATTGGTATGGTATCCAGATATTTTAAGTTAAAAGGAATTGAATACGCACTCGAAGCGTTTAGTCAATATTTGGAAATATACCCTAATGCCGTTTTTGTCATTGCGAATGCATTTGGTCCGGATGAAAATGAAATAAAAAAGCAACTTGCCCTTCTTCCGGAAGGCTCATATCGCGAAATATACTTTGAACAAGATATGATTGCGCTTTACAAATGCTTTGATTTGTTTATACATGTACCGATAAATAACCAAATTGAGGCTTTTGGGCTTATTTATATCGAAGCTATATTGGCTGAATTACCATGTATATTTACAAAATCAGGAATTGCTAATGAAGTTATTATAAATAATCAAGATGCAATTATGGTTGATTATAAAAACAGTAAAAAAATATTGGAAGCGATGTTCTGCATTACGGAAGATGAAATACTAAAAAAAGAACTTAAGAACGCAAAAAAAAGAGGACTCTGTAATAAGTTTTCTGTATATTTGACAGTAAGGAAACATGAGAATTTATACCTACTATGAAAGACAACAAAATTCTTTTTACTGTCATTGTCCCAACCTTTAACCGCGCTCACATGATAGTGGAGACTATCAATAGTGTATTGGCACAAGATTATCCTTTTTTTGAACTTATCATAGTAGATGATGGCAGCACAGACAATACGGAAGAAATTGTCAAAGCTTTGCGTGATGACAGAATTGTCTACCATAAGAAAAAACACGAAGAAAGAGCAGTAGCCCGGAATACTGGTTTCCAAATGGCAAAGGGTGATTTTGTAACCTTGCTCGATTCAGATGATTATCTGTATCCAAATCATTTATCTTCTGCAGAATCGTTTATCACACAACATCCGGATGCGGAAATAATTCGCTTCAAGTATGATATTATTGATAAAAAAAAGAACTCACTTACCACAGCCAATATTCCTGATAGCGTTAATGAGGCCATGATACAAGGAAACTATTTGGGATGCTCTGGCATCTTGCTTTCCAGAAATATAATTGTCAACCACCGTTTCAATAATGACTTATCTTTATCCGGTTCTGAAGATTATGAACTTTGGCTCCGCCTTTCTGCCAGATATCCAATCTATACTTCCGATATTGTTACCAGCACTTTAAATGCACATGCAGAAAGAAGTGTGATTTATAATATTCAGGAAGCATCATTAGTCAACAGAATAGAATTATTGATTAAATATTCTTTTGAAGACAAAGAAGTGATGCGCATTTACGGAAAACAAAAAAATGATTTTGTTTCTAAATGTCTGCTATATGTATCGCTGCACCTGGCTATCGCTCAATATAGAAAGTCGTCATTGAAATATCTTTATAAGGCATTGCAAAGCAAACCCGATTCACTATTCGACATTCGGGTATTAGGTATTTTGAAAACATTGATTTTCAGGCCTGAGCTAAACTATTAAAATGAATACAAGAAGTGAGAAAAGAAACATTGCCTACGTTTTGTATCAAATTGACAAAGCACCGGCATTCGAATGGATAATCGATAGTTTAGATAAGAATAAATTTAATCTGACTTTTATATTATTGGGAGTTGACACCGGGACTTATATTGAAAATTATTGTATTAAGAAAAACATATCTTATTACAGAGTTGATTATTACGGGAAAAAGGATGTTGTGAAATGCATAATAAAATTTTGCAAATTATTTCTGAAAATAAAACCGGACATTGTACATACTCACTTATTTGAAGCCTGTTTAATTGGATTAACGGCTGCAAAATTACTTGGCATTAAAAAGCGCATTTACACACGTCACCATTCTACCTATCATCATGTATATTTTCCTAAAGCTGTTAAATATGACAAGTATATTAATAGCCTTGCAACTGATATTGTTGCAATATCAGAGGTTGTAAAAGACGTGTTAATAGATAAAGAAAATGTCCCCCCCAACAAAATCTCATTAATTCATCATGGTTTTAATCTAAGCGTATTTGAAAATACAGATATACAGTTAGTAAGTCAAATGCGATTGAAATACAATGCATGCAAACAACTTCCCTTTATTGGTGTGATTTCCAGTTATATCCACTTTAAAGGAATTGAATATGCCATTGATGCTTTTGAAAGATTATTACATCAATTTCCTGATGCTTTGCTCATATTAGCAAATGCTCGTGGACAATATAAAGAAGCAATTCAAAAAAAATTAAATACTATTCCAAAAGACAACTTCATAGAGATACCATTTGAAATTCATGTGGAAGCATTATATCAACTTTTTGATGTTTATATCCATATTCCAATTGATAAAGATGCAGAAGCATTTGGACAAACCTATGTCGAATCTCTTGCATCCGGAATCCCAATGGTTGCTACTTTGTCTGGTGTTGCTAATGAATTTCTTGTTGATAAAAAAAATGCGCTTGTTGTCCCATATAAAGACGCTGATTCGGTATATAATGCCATTATGGAGATACTTAATAATCCAGTTCTGAGAGAGCAACTTATTGAAAATGGAAAGCGTGATGTAACCCAACTTTTTTCCTTAAATTTGATGATTGAAAAATTAACAGCGCTCTATCTGAAGTAATGCCTGAAGATGTATCTTTTTCTATCATTGTACCCACCTACAACAGGGGGCATTTGCTTAAGCATACTTTGCAGAGTGCTTTGCTTTTAGATTATGACCATTACGAAATTATTGTAGTTGACGACGGGAGTACCGACAATACTGAAGAAATTATGCGCGGATTCTCAAATGATAAGGTAAGATACTATAAGAAACAAAATGAAGAACGGGCAGCTGCCAGAAATTTTGGCGTGGCACAGGCCAATGGGGACTATGTTTGTTTTCTTGATTCTGATGATTTTTTGTATCCACATCACTTGAATACTGCCCGTGATTATATACTCCAACATCAGCAACCGGAAGTCTTTCATCTCAATTATGATTTTGTGGATGAACATAAAAATATTATAAGAAGAGGAGAGGAATTCGTTGGTGAAGATGCCATTAATAAACGCATTATTAAAGGAAACTGCCTGAGTTGCAATGGGGTTTTTATTCGTAAAGATATAGCGTTGAGTTATCCTTTTAATACCGACAGGGCACTGTCAGCTTCAGAAGATTATGAACTATGGTTGCGATTGGCGTCGCGTTTTATTATCGGTTATTCCAATATCATCACTTCCTCCATACTCAGTCATGATGAAAGAAGTGTGGTTACGCTTTCGAAAGAGAAAATGATAGCGCGCATCAATAAACTTATACAATATGCCTTTGCTGATAAGCTCAATAAAAAGGTATATGCAGATAAACTGACTTTATTCCAGTCGCAATGTATGCTGTACTTGTCATTGCATTTAGCTATTGCAAAAGAAAGAACTGCATCTTTGCAGTATTTATTTGCCGCAATAAAATTGAGACCATTTGCAGTTTTTGACCGCAGATTTTTAGGGATAATGAAAACACTTATTGTAAATATATAGCATGAAGAATATAATAGATTACCGGAATAAAATATTAGTAACAGGCGGAGCAGGAAACGTGGGAAGTTCATTGGCAGAAAAACTCATCAGTAATGAGAATAATTATGTTGTAATAGTGGACGACCTTACTACAGGAAAAGCAGAAAAACTGCCTTCCTCTGCCCTCAATGCACGGTTTATAAAAGCAGACGTTAATAACTATAATGAAATAGCAGCCATTATGCTAGCATTTCGTTTTGATTATGTGTTTCACTATGCGGCTGTAGTTGGAGTACAACGTACTTTAAACAATCCTGTAAAAGTTCTGGAAGATATAAATGGAATTAAAAACATTCTGGAACTCTCAAAAAATACCGGCGTAAAAAGAGTCTTCTACTCATCATCGTCAGAAGTATATGGCGAGCCGGTAGAATTTCCGCAAAATGAAGATACCACACCACTCAACTCCAAACTGCCTTATGCCATTGTAAAAAATGTTGGCGAGGCCTTTTTGCGCTCTTATCAACGAGAATATAATTTGGATTTTACCATATTCCGTTTCTTTAATACGTATGGTCCGCGCCAGTCAGATGACTTTGTTATTGCTAAGTTTATCAAAAGAGCGTTAAAAAACGAAGATATTACTATCTATGGAGATGGTTCACAAACCCGTACATTCTGTTATATTGATGACAATATAGAGGCCACCGTAGCTGCCTTTGAAAAAGATTTGTTTGTAAATGATACAATTAATATTGGCAATAATAATGAAACAAGTATACTCGATTTGGCCAAGACTGTTATCCGGCTTACCGATTCAAAATCGGCAATTGTCCACTTGCCGGCTCTTACCGAAGGAGATATGACCCGTCGCTTACCCGATATATCCAAGATGAAAGTATTATTGGGAAGAGAGTTAACTTCATTAGAGCAAGGAATAATAAATATTTTACAAACCGGATTGTTTTAAAAGTTATATCTTTATCAGATTATAAGTTATGTGCGGAATAGCAGGATATATCTCTGTAAATAAACCTTTGGAAAAATCAGTATTTACTGAAGCACTACAGCAATTAAATCACAGGGGTCCTGATGCCGAAGGAGTGTTTGTATCTGATGACGCTATGGTTATATTAGGACATAAGCGTCTTAGTATATTGGATTTATCCAGGGCAGCCAATCAACCTTTCTTTTCAGCTTGCGGAAGATATTGTATCGTTTATAATGGTGAGATATACAATTATAAAGAAATTAAAGACACCTTAGGCTTACAAACTAAAACAAGCGGTGATACCGAAGTAATAGTTGAAGCATTTGCAAAAGTAGGTGTAGATGCTTTTAAATTGCTAAATGGCATGTTTGCCTTTGCCATTTATGATTTACAGGAAAAAAAGGTTTATTTAGCTCGCGACCGGTTTGGTATAAAGCCGCTTTTTCTCTACCAAGATAATGATAGTATCGCTTTTGCTTCTGAACTGAAGTTTTTTAAAAGATTATCATTCTTGAATTTGGAAATTAATTATGATGCCATTCCGGAATTCTTGCATATCGGCTTTATTGCACAGCCCTACAGCATTTATCGTCATATTACAAAATTCCCATCAGCTCATTATGCTGTACTGCATGTAGATAATTTTTCCCTTATTGAAAAAAATCCTTACTGGAATATAAAAGACACTATTCAAGAAAATACCTATTCGGATGAACAGCAAGTAAAGACTAAGGTGAAATCCTTGCTGGAAAAATCGGTAGAACGACAGTTGATAAGCGATGTACCCATTGGTACTTTTTTAAGCGGAGGTATTGACTCAAGCTTGATAACGGCCATAGCTGCAAGAATTAAACAAGATAAAATTAAGACTTTTAGCATCGGATATAATTTCTCAAAATATGATGAATCTGAATATGCTGAAAAAGTAGCCAAAGCCATTGGTACTGAACATTATGCTTTTCATGTTTCTGAAGATGAGGTAGAAGATATCCTGTCAGATATAATATTTCAGGTGGATGAGCCCTTTGCCGACTCATCTTTGTATCCAACAGAGCTGGTATCTAAATTAGCTCGTAATCATGTAACTGTTTCGCTCTCGGGAGATGGTGGAGATGAGCTTTTCTTGGGATATGGCATGTATAACTGGGCGGAGAGATTGGCACATCCCATTGTGCGAGCTTTTCGTACACCGGTATACTGGGCAACTCGCTATGCAGACAATAAATATAAAAGAGGTGGTTTGCTCCTTAATTATCAGGAATTAAATCATATTCGCAGTCATATTTTTTCGCAAGAACAATATTATCATTCAGACAAGGAATTGAGAAGACTATTATTAGAGGATCAGTTTTCATTTGATACGATAAATCCATTATCAGGAATTTTTCCTCGCAAATTATCTCCAAAAGAATGTCAATCTCTATGGGATATAAAATATTATTTAAAAGACGATTTATTAGTTAAAGTTGACCGTGCTTCCATGAAATATTCATTAGAAAGTAGAGTACCATACTTAGACAATGATTTGTTTAATTATGCCATGAATATTGACGCAGGCTTGAGGTATAAAGGCGGAGTATCTAAATATTTACTGAAAGAAGTACTCTACGAATATTTACCCAAAGAAATGTTTTCAAGACCCAAATGGGGGTTTTCCATCCCGCTTTCCGAGTGGATGCGTGGCAGGTATAAATGGCTGATGGATAAATATCTGAGTCCTACCATCATCAACCGATATGGAATAATGAGCAATATCTTTGTTCAACAACTAAAGCAGCGCTTTTTGGCAGGAGAAGACTATCTGTATGTCCGCTTGTGGACAATTATTATTCTGCATTGGTGGTTGGAAGAAAATGCTTAACTTTAGCATGCTAAACACAACTATTTATTCGGTTATTCTCAACTAAAGTGGCAGAAAATTCAGCTATACTTTATACTTCTTATGATGGCATGACAGATGCCTTGGGTCAATCACAAGTATTGCCCTATCTAACAGGGTTATCAAAAGACTATGGCTATGCTTTTCATCTTATAAGTTGCGAAAAACCAATTAGGTTTTCTGAAAGCAAAGCTAAAATCCAAGAAATTACTTCGGCAGCAGGAATTAGCTGGCATCCAATGTCGTATACCAAAAAACCACCCATTCTTTCTACAGTATATGATTTAATCAGAATGTATTTGCTGGCAGATAAGATTGTAAAACAGCATGCTGTTAAGATGGTGCATAGCCGATCTATTGTGTCCGCAATTGTGGGCTATAAAATTGCAAAAAAATACGGGCTGAAATTTATTTATGACATGCGAGGATTTTATGCAGATGAGCGGGTAGACGGCAACTTGTGGAATCTTAAAAACCCCTTGTACAAATGGATTTATACTTATTTTAAAAAATGGGAAACAAAATGCATTAACGAAAGTGATTATGCTGTTTGTTTGACACATGCCGGCAAATCAGCTTTGTATCATTGGAAGGATGTGCGGTCGGATGCTAAGATAGCTGTAATTCCATGTTGCTCAGACTTGGCGTTATTCAATCCGGAAAAGACAGACGCGAAAAAGGCACAAGCTTATAAACAGGCTTTAGGAATTGCTGAGCACAGTGTCGTTATGAGCTATCTGGGCTCATTAGGGACATGGTATCTCTTGGATGAAATGTTATTGTATTTCAAAAGTTTTTTAGCTAAAAATCCGGATGCAGTTTTCTTGTTTATAAATAAGGATGACAGAAATTATATTGAAAACAGAGCAGATTACTTTGGAATAAAAGAT
Organism: uncultured Chitinophagales bacterium; assembly: GCA_964584555.1. Taxonomy (GTDB): domain Bacteria; phylum Bacteroidota; class Bacteroidia; order Chitinophagales; family JADIYW01; genus JADJSS01. Next base: position 357 of record CAZPBT010000007.1, on the reverse strand, counting down.
AAATTACGAATACAGCCGGCACCTAGGGAAGAAGTACCGGTTTTACTTTCATTAAGTAAATATGCGATATTCTTTATTAAACCAAGTTATTCTAAAATAGCCTCTTCTCCTACAAAACAAGGCGAAATCATGGCCATGGGTATTCCCATTATTTGTAATGATGGAGTAGGAGATACCTCAGCCATTATAAGAAAATATCAGGCAGGGGAAGTGGTTAGCGATGTAAACAAAACAGACTATTCCGAAGAGGTAATAAGTCTGGATGAAACCACGTTTGATATTTCGCGCATAAAACAAGGAGCAGAAGATGTTTTTTCATTAAAACAAGGAGTGGCACAGTATGCTGAGTTATATGCT
>CAZPBT010000006.1:16803-31331 GCA_964584555.1 uncultured Chitinophagales bacterium | reverse complement strand
TAAGAGTATCAGGTGTGCCACGATAATCGTGGCACACCTTTCCTGCTTATTTTTTTACTATCGTAACCCGCTCTCCTTTGGAATGTGAAGTAAATTCCGGTGCATACATACACTCTATCGAAGTGATGCCATTGCTGAAATTACCAGCCAGCGTAGCACGAACATCATACTCAAATACATAAATGCCCTTATTCATCCAGTCCATAAAGAAATGAGTAGCCACATCTTTTGTGCTCTCGTAATAGCCCAGGCCATCTTGCCATTTGTATTGCGACAATACATTAACGGGTTCAAAACCGGCGGCACGCATATCTTTCAGATGCACATACTCCATGTTTCTGTCGGTGCGCAATTCGATACGTACCGTTACCAAATCGCCCGGATTTAATGGCGTTTGTGCCGTGATTTCCTGTAGCTGCAAACCGGATGCTGTCTGTACTTTTTTGAATAATTTTTTAGTCAGCTTCAGGTTAGTTTCGGCTGAAGTAATTTTATCCAAATCTTCAAAATACTGCCAGTACATCGCACCCCAAGCCGGTCCTTTATCTGTTTTTTTGATTTCGATTTTACCCATTTCAGGTTTTATGGCATCTCCGCTCCATTTTACTTTATAATAGCCTGTACCCGGTTCTATGGCAACATCCATCTTTTGAGGCTCTACTTTTATTTTGTTTAATGTTACTTCTACTAAATTATCTGATTTTACCCAGTTGCTGCCTTGCAACAATAAAGCATAACAAGCTTCAGCCGTGGCTTTGGTTGATTTCCATGCCGTTGTTTGTTTTTGTTTTAATAACCACACTTTCATTTCGTCCACACTTTTTTCATCTCTTGCCACTTCGTGGAAGGCTTCTATCAACAAAGCTTGTGTTTCTACAGGAGCCTGATACCAATACCATCCTCCACTTTCGTTGGCTTTCCAGTACATGCCCAATTCTTCATTTTCTATGGAGTTTTGTTTTAATGCGGTAATAATTTTATCGGCAGTCGCTTTTTCATTATTGCGTTGCAAAACCAAAGCCAGCATTGCTTTAGAATATAAATCTCTGTCAAGCCAGTATTTTTTACCTTGTTCAATAAAATAAGTATAGGCTTCAGATTTCTCCGGAGAGAAGAAAGAAAGTGCGTACAACGTATGCAAAATGGAATAGTCGAGATGATTGTTTTTCAAATAATCTTTATCCCATTTTTTAATATTTTCCAAGTCGTCTTTCAGTCGGGCATTGAGATATGCAACAGCTTTATCGGTCATGTCGTTTACATCCTTGCTTTCTTTTCGGTTGAGTACACCCAGTTTTTCTAAATGCCCAATGCCGGCTACAATATGCTGAGTGATGAAACGATTGTCTTGCATGCCCGGAAACCAGGTAAATCCACCGTTTGGCGTCTGCATGTCGCGTAGTTTTTTCAAAGCAGTTTGTTGTTCCGCAGCCATTTTATTTAAGTCAAACAATAAGGCAACACGTTTCTTTTGTTCCGTTTCATTTTGCGCATCGCGCACCCAAGGCGTTTCTTCCAATAGTACACTTTTTAAATCCTGATTTTTTTCAAGATTAGAAAGCAAGGCATCAGAACTGGCACTGCTCCATTTTTCATATATTTTTTTGAAATCCGGATTGGCATTGGCGATATGAGAGGCTAAGGTATTCGCATAATATCTTGAAAATAATTGCTCAGCGCATTCGTAAGGATATTCTATCATATACGGCAAAGCCTGAATAGCATACCATACCGGTTGCGATGTCATTTCTAAAGTAAGGCTGTAATTTTTTAATGTGTTTGATTTATTGTTGAGCAATTTGCTGAAGGTATAGGTTTTCTTGGATTTGCCGCTTACCCAAAGAGGCAAAGTTTCGGTTACCAGCATGCGGTTGGGCAATACTATCAGCGGTGCACTTTCGCCATCGCTGAAATTGCCGGCTTGTGCTACCACCTCGTAGGTGATGGCGCTCACGCCTTGTGGCACTTCGATATCCCAGGATACCGGAGTATTTGCTCCGGCAGCAACAGCAAACATTTTTGTAGCATTCAGATTTTTAAATGCGGTATTGATTTCTTTTCCGGTCAATGCATCTTTGATGGTTAATGCCACCATGCCGCTTAAAGCGGATGCAGAAAGATTGGTGATTTTAGCTGAAAAAGAAAACTTATCGCCTTCGCGCAAGAAACGCGGCGCATTGGGCACGACCATCAGTTCTTTTTGGGTAACTACTTCTTTTTCAAAAATTGTGCTGTACAAATCTTTGGTATGTGCCAAGCCCATAAATTTCCATCTTGTCAGTGCTTCCGGCATTTCAAAATTGATGATGAAATTGCCCTCGCTGTCTGTTTGTAATTGCGGGAAGAAGAAAGCAGTTTCTTTCAGATTGGTGCGCGGTGTAACTTGTGGTTTTTGGGGAATAATTTCATCTGAATTTTTATCTGTCAGCACAATTGCCAAGGTATCATTACTTGACCAGTTATTAGTGCTACCGTTTGTTTCATCTTTTTTTCTTTCTAATTCGATACTTCCTACAGGTGCAGGAGCAGCATCCCCGGCAAAGTTAGCAGATTCCAGCATCATCGGTGCTGATGCTTTAAACATATACATTTTTCCACCACCTCTTCCATAGTATCCGTAATAATTGCCTAAGTGCAATCCAAATAGATTCAATCCATCGTAATTGTGGAATGCCCATGGAGAGGACGGATTCCATTTTTTGGAAGTATATAAATTACTGCTTTTGGCAGAAAAACAATCGGATGAAAATCCATTTAAGGCATTGGTATAATACGATTGCGATAAACTGAAATTCCAGTAATGTGGTAAAAACGCATCTAAGGAAGCATCGTACATAGAGGCTAATAATTCGGCAGTGATTTTTTCTTTATTGGGCCCTTTTAATTTTAATTTCCATTGCTCTTTTGACCCCGGCAACATTTTATCTCTGTACGTTAGCCATTCTACCTCCAACTCTTTATTTTCGTATGGTACGGTTACCGTTTCATGTCCGCTATAATTTCTGTTTTTATTCACCATGGTATAAGTGATATCCAAACCACCGCGATAGGCTTCCGTTACTGGAAAGGAGAAACTCTTTATCTCATTATTTAAGGTAATAAATTTCTTATCTAAGACTTTGCCTTTAAAAGCAACTTCCACCACAGCAAAGGCATTTTGCATAGAAGAGCCAATCTGATAACGCAAGGTTTCATTCGGAGATACGATAGTATTGTCTATATTAAATGAAAGAAATTGTTTTGGATTTAACGTCTTATCGTAAATTGACGATGCATTGAATGATTTAGGGATGTTTATCTCATTTCCGTTCTTGTCTTTACAATACAATTCCACTCTGTATGCGCCTTGCATCAGCATATTCGGCTTTAAAATAATTTCTTTTTGTTTGCCTGTATTAAAAGAATAGGTGGCTACTAAATTTAGTTTTTGCCAATTGTCGGCATTGTCTTCATTATCATAAATATCGTAAGGAAAATCTTTTGTGTATTCACTTTTAGACAAGACAAACTGATTGGGTTGTTCCCAAAGTTTAGTGCGTTTCGGATTAGCCGGTTCAGCCAAATCATATATTTTCACTATCACATCCGTAGGCTCAGGCTGACCGTTCAGGTTATTGGTGCTTACATACAGTTTGTTTTCTTTAGAAAAATCCAGTTTGTTTGGTACCGTAATATCCGCATCAATAGCCAAATAGCCGACACGCACACTGGTATTTCCATTATGCGTTTCCCCGGTGATATCCACCACATCTGCACTCACCTCGTAGGTGAAGTAGGGCTTGAGTTCTTTGGATAAAGTTAAATCAGGAATGGCATCAAAATCAATTGTAAAACTGCCGTTGGCATCAGTGGTGGTTGTGCCTACTGCTATAATTTTTTCAGGAGTGGTCGGAAACCAAGGTTTGCGCCATCCCCACCAGCACCAGAATGGAATTTGAGCTTTGCGGGTTACGGTATATTTCACTTCCGCACCATCTACATTAGCACCGGAGTAAGCCAAGGCTTTTCCTGTAATTCGTACTTTATCGTTGAGGTTATACGATTTTTTTATCGTGTCGAATGTTACTTCAAATTTAGGACGTTTATATTCTTCTACCTGAACGGAAACTGAGCCATGGTCTGTAGTTAATGCCATACTGCCCATCAGCCCGGTAAGCGGAGCAGTGAAAATGCCTGTAAATGAGCCATATTCATTAGTCGTAAATTCTTGCGAGGTAATATCCTGATCATTGACATCTTTAAACGTTACTTTCACTTTTTCATTAGAAACGATACTGTGTTTTTCATCCATGCGTTTGGTGAGGATGCCTTTGAAATAGATGGTTTGCCCCGGGCGATAAATACTTCTGTCGGTAAACAGATGCACCGTTTTTATTTCTTTAGGTTCTTCAGTTTTTGGATAATAGTAAGAATAATAACTGCGTTCACTTGGCAGGAAATCGCCTTTATAGCTTATTTCAAATTGATAATTATCAGAGTTGTAATAATAGTTGTTATTTTTTCCGCTAAATGCCTTTTTGCAAAATCCATTGGCATCCGTTTTTACCGTTCCAAGTTCTGTTCGTTTATATTTACGGCTGTTGTAGTCGTATTCATTGCGATAAAATTTCACGTCGGCACCGGCTAAGGGCTGCCCGTTATTTCTGTCCAGCACATACACTTCAAATTGTTTTTCATTGTTGTTGTCACGGGTAACAAAAGCAATTTGAGAAGACCAAAACTGTGTAACGGCTACGGCTTCCTGCCCTAATTTTGCCGTGAAATTTTTATTCGTGGAGGCTACCAATAAATAATATCCTTTATTTAAGCCCTCAATTTTAATTTCAGTAGTATGATTTTCAAAATCTGCAGTCCCGGGTAGGCTTTGTTCCCATGTTTTTTGGGTTTTCATCGCATTTATACGATTGATAATATCGTTTTGTGTTTCGTTGGTTTTCAGGTCAAAAATTTTACTTACCTCTTTATAATCAACCGGAACAATTTTGAGATAAATTTTAGATACATTCTTGTAATCTACAAGGGCTAAAAACTTAGTATTTGGAATTGCTGTTTCTTCCGTTGTCAGGCTTAAACTTTTAGAGAAAATATTTTCTTTTAATACTGCACAGTTTTTTGCACCTTCAGATTCTGGAAAACGCTTGATGGCTTCATCGCATATCGCAATCGCATCTTTCATTCCATTTTTGCCAATAGCTTTAGTCTCAAAAAATTGTTTGTCTTTGGCATCCGTCTTTTGTTGTATAATGGTTGCAAGTTCATAGTCATACTGTGTACCTGCGGGAGCGTTTAAATAGGCATTACGCTGCTCCCACAAGGCATCGAAGTATAAATTTTCATTTTCACTTTTATTGAAATAATGATCGCGTACATATTTCAAGCGCATTAAATCAACATCTGCCAGTGCTTCCATATTGGCTTTATCATTCAGCCTGAATTTCAATAGATCCTGATAAATTTTTAGAGCCAGATAATCGTTGGAGTTTTCATCGTCTGCTTTAAGGGGCAGTTGAATAAAATCTGAAGCTTTTGAAAAGAAATTTTTATTGTCAATAGCAAAAGCGTTTGCAGGTGATACGATGTCACTTTTATCATCGTTGAAATACGATAAAGCCCGGTGTGCCAATAAATCGTAGAGCGTAGGTCGATATATTTTAGAATTTTTTTGTTCTTCTAAAATAGGTTTTATTCCTTCTAAAGAAGTTTGTTGTAAAAGTGTTTTATCTTGAAGGGAAGCAAGATAGTAAGTGTTTATTTCTTTAAACAATGTCGTTAAATCCCAGGTGCGGAAATCATCACTCTGCTTTTCCTTTGTTTCGGTGCGGTTGGAGAATTTCCAGGAATTGCTGTTGTAGTATTGCCAATATAGTTCCGCTAATATGGATTGTAAAATTGCTTTTTCAGCACCGAAAGTGCTTTGTATGTTTTGTTTTAAATCGTTGACGATGGATAATTCAGAATTTTCTTCCAATATCATTTTATACTTGTAAGTGTAAATTGATGCTTTTACAACTTGAGCTGTATTGTGTTCGGTTTTTGCTTTGTCTAAAATTGAAGTTGCTGACGCCAGGGCATCTTTTGTTTTTCCGTCGTTTTCTAATTTCTCAATAGATTTCCAGAGATTGTCGTAATTCGTTTGTGCCATAGCCGAAGAATGAAATAAAAGGGTTTGCAATAACAGGAGCAAAAGCAAATAAGTTCGATTGGTTCTCATATCGTTAAGATTAATAATGTTAAATTACACTTTCTAACAACAAAAAGCATACTAAAAATAAGAATTAAGGAATTTTAAGGTTTATTTTTCATTTAGAATTAACTTGATAAAGTGTATGTTTGCCATTCTGCATGTCAGTATATAAAGCGAACGGTAAGCTATTGCTCACATCCGAATATTTTATTTTGGATGGCGCTGTCGGGTTATGCCTGCCTGCCAAATTAGGACAAACCCTACATGTTACGCAGTCGGAAAATACGTACAGTACCTGGCAGTCGTATAATGCAGATGGCAGTTTTTGGTTTGCCTGTCAATTTGATGCAGACTTAAATTGCTTGGCAAGCAACGATGCAGCAATGGCACAAAGACTCATGCAGATTTTTAAAGCAGCACAAAATCTGCATACGGAGATAAAACCAGATAGCTTACAGTACGAAACCCATCTGCAATTTCCCAACAACTGGGGTTTGGGCAGCAGCTCAACTTTAATCAGTCTGATAGCTCAATGTTTTTCTTGCAATCCCTATGAACTGCTTGCTTCCACATTCGGAGGTTCGGGCTATGATATTGCCTGTGCAACGGCTAATAACCCGATTTTATTTAATAGAAATAATGAAAATCAAATTAACATACAAACAGCAGATTTTTCCCCACCATTTTATGAAAACCTGTATTTCATTCATCTCAATAAAAAACAAGATTCGAGAGAAGGAATAGCACATTACAAAAAATTGCCTTTATCAGATAGATTGGCAATTATTCCTGCTTTAAATGAACTGACGAACCGGATTTTACATGCAAAAGATTTGAACCATTTTATATCGCTTTTGGAAAAACATGAAAGCCTGATTGCAGAAAGTTTAGATTTGACCAAAGTGAAAGCATTGTATTTTTCAGACTTTCCCGGAGCAATAAAATCATTAGGTGCCTGGGGTGGCGATTTTGTCTTGGCTGCAAGCCATCTTACTCAGGAAGAATTGACAGCTTATTTTACTGCTAATGGCTATTTTACAATTATTTCATACAATAGCCTTATTTTATAATCTCAATTTAAGTTTTACAAGGAATTAAATGCATATATTACGCAGTTCGATTTTGAACAGCTAAAAAGTATTGGTATAGTATTTGTATGAAAGAAGTAGTAACTAATGAAATGAAGATTTCTGGAATAAAAGAGCGTTCGGAATCAGCGAAAAAATTATATCCCTACCAGGAAAATTATATTCGTCATATTTTTGAAGAAATACAGCAGTTAGATGATCATTCGCAAAAAGAAAATATCATCTTTCAGTTGCCCACGGGCGGTGGCAAAACAGTCATTTTTTCTGAAATTGCCCGAAAGTATATTGAACAATATCACCGCAAAATTCTAATTCTTACTCACCGTATTGAGCTGCTCAAACAAACTTCTCAAGCGATTGAAGATGCCGGCATTCACTGCAAACTGATTACCTCGGAAGTGGAAGATATCCCCGATCAGGAACATTATATGTGTTTTCTGGCAATGGTGGAAACGCTGAACAACAGGCTTAAAGATGACGATGGATACTTAGATGATATCAATCTCGTTATCGTGGATGAGGCACATTACAATTCTTTCCGCAAGATTTTTCATTATTTCAGAAATGCCATATTACTCGGCTTCACCGCTACACCACTGAGTTCTAATATCACCTTACCGCTTCGTCAAAATTATAAAAAACTGATTATCGGCGATTCGATAAAAGAGCTGATAAAAGACGGCTACCTCAGTGATGCCACTACTTACACGTATGATGTGCATTTGGGTGGGCTGAAAGTGGGTATTGACGGCGATTATACCGTCAGCTCGCTCGACCGTATATATATGGGTTTTGAAATGCACGAAAAATTATTGTATGCTTACCGGGAAAAAGCAAAGGATAAAAAAACACTTATCTTCAACAGTTCTGTTGCTACTTCCAAATCCGTAGAGAAATTTTTCACCGATCAGGATGTGCCTATCAAACATCTCGACAGTACCAGCAACAAACAAGAGCGTAAGGATGTATTGCAATGGCTGAAAGAAACGCCTAATGCAATTGTTACCTCCGTTGGTATTTTGACTACCGGATTTGATGAACCGACAGTAGAATGTATTATATTGAATAGGGCTACCCGCTCTTTGACTTTATATCATCAGATGATAGGGCGAGGCAGCAGACGCCTGCCGCATAAAAACCATTTTACCATAATAGACTTGGGAAATAACGCCAAGCGTTTGGGGCTATGGCAGGATTTTATTGATTGGAGAGATGTATTTGTCAATCCCGAAAAGTTTTTGCAGCACCTGAATGAGCGTGAAATACAAATGGAAAAAGGATTGCTGTATGAATTGCCGAATACGGTGAGAGAACTTTTCCCCAATACACAGCATTTTGAGTTTGATATGGAGCGGGAATATTACGCCTTATATAACAGAGGCAAAAAGACGCTCGATTCGCTGGATATTTCTCTCGAGAATCACTACAAACGCATTTTTGAGAATACCACCAACTATTTAGATGCATTGCCATTGATTAATGCATTGCAAGATGAAATCCAATATCGCTTAAATGTGTATATCAGTTGCCTGAGCAAAGCTACGCGCAATTATTTTAATTATCTTTTAGAAAACTACAACGAAAAATTGCATCAGCGGTTAAAATCTACCTTACCTTTTAGTGAGTAAGATTTACAAATTAAATTTCATCTGATCTTTTGAAATCCAGTCGTCAAAATGAACTTTAACGGCTTTTGAATTTATGCGCATCGGAAAGAAAAATAATTTAGGCTGAAGTGCCGTATGCGGAGGCGATTTTCCTGTATAATAGGCATCAATAACTTCTTCTTGCGGCGAGATATTGTTTTCTGTATAATAGCCTACAAAATTTTCGAGTTTCGCATGGGATAAATTTCCGGCATCATCTTCCAGAAAAAAAGTGGTATTAAACATGCCGGTTTGTGCCTCACTATCAGATGTATTTTCTACGGATGCTTTTACCACAAGGTAATGCGCATAAGGAGCTTGTAATAAATTTTCAGATGACTTTGGTGTCCATTCCTCTATAGAAAAAATATTCACCTTCATATTGGGTGAAGTAAATGTTTTAATTGGCAAACCATGCTCCTTTTTATATTTTTCAGAAGCTTTTTCAAGCTCTTTGTACGATATTCCTTTTCCATATTTTGGAGGGAAAATTAAATTCAATGCTTTTTGCCGAAAAGACGGAATTACAAAGATGAATAAAAGTAAAAACCCGATTATTTTTAAGGCTGTTTTCATAGTATTTTCTTGTAAAGATAAAATATTAGTGAACTTCTGCTGAATTATCTTATAAACCTGAGTTCGGGTTAAGAAAATTAAGGTGAAAAAAATAGTTGATTTTTGATATAGAACCACTTCCTTTTAATTCCTCCTCCTTGTTAAGTTGGAGGAAAAAATGAGAAATCAACTATTTTTTAATTGAAACGCTTAACCCAACTAAGGTTTATAAGAAACACACGACATTTGTCTATTAATTTAATACAAATGCCTATTTTTATGTTCTTTTTGTTAATTCCTTATTTTCACGGCAGATAATGTGCAATATTTGTCAGAAATTACTATCTTTGCATTCCAAAATTTTAAAAAATGAAAGCTGACATCCATCCAAAAGAATATAGATTAGTGGTATTTAAAGATTTTTCTTGTGATCATACCTTTTTGGCAAAATCTTGTGCTCCAAGCAAAGAAACCATTAAATGGGAAGACGGCAACGAATATCCGTTGGTGAAACTGGAGATTTCAAACATGTCACACCCTTATTACACAGGAAAAATGAAATTTATTGATACAGCAGGTCGTATTGATAAATTCAACAAAAAATACGCAAAGAAAAAATAAGCCGTTTTTTCGTATAAAAAATAATTTAGTCGCACATTTCTGTTGCGACTTTTTTATTTTTACAGTATGCCGAAAACACATTTTATCTTGTTTGATGATGAACAGCGAGATCACTTATTGCCCTTATCAGCTACCCGAGCCATCGCCGATATGCGCATTGGCATCCTGACTATAAAAGAAAAATGGGAAAAATATCTGCATGCGCCTGTTGAGGTTTTAACAGTTCCTTATTTACAGCCCAAATATTCTTGTCATCCAAAAGAAAATTCCATTTACATCAATGCGCGAGTTTTGCCTGATGCAACTTTGGTTAATGATATCAAAAATCTGAATGAGCATACAAAATTACGAAGCGAAGACGGACAAGTAATAGCAATTCACAGTGTTGCAAAACTTAATATAGAAGAAGTATTAAACTATAATGAAGTTCATTGTCAAATTATCAAATTATCAAATTATCAAATTAAGTACCCCTGGCATATTTTTCAGCACAATGGAAATGAAATCAGAAATGATATTCAATTATTAGGCTTAAAACCGAATCCTGAAAAATTATCAACAACAAATCAGTTTATAGGCAATGCAATTTATGTAGAAGAAGGTGCCACTTGTGAATTTGCCATACTCAATAGTAATGATGGTCCCATTTATTTAGGCAAAGATGCTGAAGTGATGGAAGGCTGTACCATACGCGCACCTTTTGCGCTTTGCGAACATGCTACATTGAAAATGCAGGCAAAAATTTACGGCGACACAACTATTGGTCCGTATTGCAAAATTGGAGGCGAAATTTCTAACTCCGTTATTTTCGGGTATAGCAATAAAGCACATGATGGTTTTCTGGGAAATTCTGTTTTGGGCGAGTGGTGTAATCTCGGTGCAGATACCAATAATTCCAATCTGAAAAATAATTATGGCAAAGTAAAAGCCTATAACTATCCGGCTAAAGATTTCATCAATACAGGCTTACAGTTTTGTGGCTTGATAATGGGCGATCATTCCAAAGCGGCCATAAATACCCAGTTCAATACCGGAACAGTTACGGGCGTTTTTGCTAATATTTTCAACGGCGATTTTCCACCCAAATACATACCCGATTTTGCATGGGGCGAAAATGCGGTTTTTCAATTAGACAAAGCTCTTGAAGTAGCACAACGTGTTATGGAAAGAAGAGGACTGCTGCTAAGTGATGAAGATAAAGCAGTAATAGCCTATTTATACGAACAAAGAACAGATACAGCACTCACTTAATTACTTGAAATGAGAAAAAAAATAATTGCAGGAAACTGGAAGATGAACACCGATAAAACTTCGGCTGTGGCTCTGCTTAATGACATTACAGAAAATTACGACACGTACGGTTTGCATGAGAAAAAACAAGTGGTGCTTGCACCGCCATTTCCATTCTTGAATATTGCATTAGACAAATCTGCCGATTATCCTTATCTGTATGTTGCCGCACAAAATTGCAGCGAACACGAGAAAGGTGCATTTACCGGTGAAGTAAGTGCTGCTATGCTGGCATCTGTTTGTATAAAATATGTGCTTATAGGACATAGTGAACGCAGACAATATTTTAATGAAGGTGATTTGCTGTTGCTGGAAAAAATAAAACAAGCTCAACGAAATGAGATTATTCCCATTTTTTGCTGTGGCGAGCCTTTGGGAATAAGAATGGCAAATGAACATTTTAAGTTTATTAAAGCACAATTAGACAACTGTATATTTCAATTAAACGAAGAAGAAATTAAAAATCTGGTGATAGCTTATGAGCCTATATGGGCAATAGGCACGGGGCAAACTGCCACACCACTACAGGCTCAGGAAGTGCATGCTTTTATCCGTGAAGAGCTGGCAAGGCACTATTCCAAAGAAGTAGCTGACTCCATCAGTATTTTGTACGGAGGCAGTGTGAATGGGAAAAATGCAATGGATCTTTTTGGTTGTGCAGATATTGACGGAGGTTTGGTGGGCGGCGCATCACTAAAAGCCGATGAGTTTGCCGAGATAATTTGTTCCATGAAATAATGCACCTGTGAAATAAGCAGTAAAAGGCTGCTACTGAAATAATGCTGATGTTTAAAAAGCCCACACTAATGCTGTAAAGCAAAACAACATTTATCTAATAATACTGGCAATTATGAAAAATTATATAGCAAAAGTTGAATTACCTCAAAATATAGATGCAGAAGAATTTGAAGGAGTCTTTTACACCTTGGATTGTGAAGGATTTGAAGTCAAAGAGCAAGAAGTGGATGTTTATTTTAATGAAATTCAGCAGACAGAAATGGAAACTTTCTTAAAGGATATAGCTGAAACATATTCAGTAAAATACACGATTGAGTTGTTAGAAAATAAAAACTGGAACGAGCAGTGGGAAGCTGGTTTTCAGCCGGTGGTCATCAATGATTTTGTGGCAGTTCGTGCTACTTTTCATCCGGCTATACAAGATGTAGTGCATGAAATTATTATCGATCCTAAAATGTCATTCGGGACAGGACATCATGCTACAACTATGCAAATGATGCAAAACATGCGATTAATTGATTTCAAGGAAAAAACAGTGCTGGATTTGGGCAGCGGAACAGGCATTCTGGCCATTTTAGCAGAAAAGCTAGGAGCTTCTTCTGTGGTTGCGGTAGATAATGACGAATGGTGTTTTACGAATGCAGAAGAAAATTGCAAACTCAATCACACACATAAAACGAAGAATATTTTGGGAGGAATTGAAAAAGTAAACGAACAAAAGTTTGACATCATTTTGGCTAATATTCATAGAAATTATTTAGTAGAAAACATGCAAAATCTTAGCGCATTGTTAAACAGTAGTGGCTACTTGTTTTGTTCGGGTTTTTATGATGCAGATGCCAAATTTGTTTTAGATGCAGCTTTGGAATGCAATTTGTACACACACTATTTAACTACACTCAATCAATGGGATTGTATTATATTTGGTAAACAATAAAATTACTTTACTTTGAGAAACTCACTTATACTGACCGTTCTTATTTTGTTGATACGCTTTTCAGCATTTGCACAATACCCGAAAGAATTTCCGGCAGATAATGCCGGCTATGCAAAATCATTCTCCGAATTTATAAAAGCAAATTGCTCAAGAGATGACTGTAAAGAGTTGGCAGAAAAATTTCCAAAAGTAATTTCAGCAGGCAAGGCATCTACGTATTTTCCGAAAATCAAAAACATCACACAGGCTTTATTGATGAGAAAAGCTCCGGCTTATCCCGTAATGTTCAATTTTGCAACTATGCTGGGCAACCTGGAAACGGCAAAAGCAAGTACAGCGGCAATAGACAAAAATTTTGATATTCTGCAAGCAATTGCCGACCGCTCAAAAGGGGGTAACCTGAAAGAATTTGATAGTTATGTTAACTTCTTAAATAATCTGTATATAAAAAACACACTGTACGCATCCAATACCAATAATTGGTATGCTTCCGGCGATTATTCTGTTGATATAAAAGATGATAAGCCGGTGTATTCATTCTTGTCAACTGATTTGATGGGTACTTCTACCGCAGACACCATAAATATTAAAGGAGAAAGCGGGAAATATTATCCTTTAGAAAATTTGTGGATAGGAAATAAAGGAAATATCTCCTTGCAACGTGCCGGATTTGATCCAGCCAACAACTTCTTGAATTTCGGAAATCACCAAATCAATTTTTCCAAAACAGATATTGTTATTGATTCTGCAAAATTTACATTCAAACCGGTTCTGAATGAAGTATTGTTGGGTACTTACATTGATAAATTATTACAAGCTAAATCTCAGGAACGAGTTTATCCCAAATTTACATCATACAAGAAAGATGTAAACTTTAATACGTTAAGTAAAGAAATTGGCTTAGTAGGTGGATTTCAACTGGAAGGAACAAATATTTATGTGGTTGGCAGCGATACCTCTCAGCCGGTAGTAACCCTAAAAAATAAAGAAAACAAAGAGGTAGTAAAAGCAACTTGCAAACGCATTGCCATTAAGGATTTTAAAGATTTATCACTCACAGATGCATCATTGGCCATTCTGTTAAAAGATAATACTATTACTCACAATTACCTGAATATCAATTATAGCTCAAAAACAAAGAATTTAATGGCTTATCGGGATATGAAACCACTTTCTAAACAGCCATTTACCTCAGATTATCATCAAATGTTCATCTATGCAGATGAACTAAGCTGGAATATTGATAGCTTGACGATGAAATTTGGAATGGCAACACTTAGTGGTGAAAAACCAGCGATATTCGAATCGTATAATTACTATCAGCAAAATATTGAGAACAAATACAAAGGTTCTGACGAACAAGGACCCATATCAAGAATTTATGCATTTTATGCTGTTTCTAATGAGAGAAAATTAGACGCCCAGTCGGTAGCATTTGATATTAGCCCCAATGCACCTTATAATGCAGT
>CAZPBT010000006.1:0-16703 GCA_964584555.1 uncultured Chitinophagales bacterium | reverse complement strand
TAGACGCCCAGTCGGTAGCATTTGATATTAGCCCCAATGCACCTTATAATGCAGTACAGCCTACTTTCGTCAAATTAATGGAAGATGGCTATATCAAATATGATGCATCAACCAGAACGATTGAAGTAAAAGATAAATTAATCAATCAGGCTTTATCTGCAAAAGGCAAACAAGACTATGATTTTATCAAATTTGCTTCTTTTAAAAAATATGGAAATGCCAAATTAGACATAAAAAGTAATATTTTGGAAGTCTATGGTGTAGATGAAATCAACATGAGTTCTAAATCAGGAGTTAAATTTATTCCCTCTACAGATACGGTAAAAATTGGCAAAAACAGAACCATGACAATGGGAGGACGTATTATAGCCGGAAAGTTTGATTTCTTAGCAAAGAAAGTAGATTTCGATTATGAAAACTATGCGTTCAATATGAACAAAATAGACTCAATGGTGGTATATGTGCCAAATGATAAGCCAAACGAAAAAGGGCAATACGTTCTTTCCCCTTCACGTTCTCCTATACAAAATATTTCAGGCACATTGCATATTGCAGAACCTGAGAATAAATCAGGTACAAACAATAACCTGAAATACCCATTCTTCTCCAGTGGAGATACATCAAAAGTTACTTATGACAGGGGGCCGAATGGCGATAAATACAATAAGGATAAATTCTATTATCAGATTTATCCGTTCGAGATTGACAGTTTGAATGATGTATTAACCGAAAACTTAGATTTTAAAGGGCGATTGATTTCAGGAGGAATTTTCAATCCTATCGAATCGGGTTTGACTTTGCAAGGCGATAAATCCTTTGGTTTGCAGATAGAAACACCAAAAGGCGGATATGACTTATTTGGTAATAAAGGAAAATATTTTTCAGATTTAAAACTCAACGCAGATGGCTTGAGTGGGAAAGGGTTATTTGAATTTGGCTCGATAAAAATGTATTCCGATACTTCCTTCTTTTTTATGGACAGTGTATATGCGAAATTAGACAGCATTCGCATAACACAAGATAAAAAAGCCAATAAACCCGAAGGCAAAATAAATGCATCATCTTTTGTTTGGAATCAGAAATTAGACTCCTTGGTGGTTTCTCCGGGAAAAGATGAAAAGTTTACATTTTATAATGACTTAGTGGACATGAATGGTAAAATGATTTTGTACAAAAAAGATTTATTGGGTAAAGGGTTGTTGTCTATCGGTAAAACCAAGCTGGAATCAGATGAAATTGCCTTCGGTGCTACACAATTTTCAGCAAAGAATGCTAAGCTGAATTTGGTTACCGAAGAAGGAAATTCACTATTAGCATCAGATGCAGTTAATGCACTTTATGACTTGGATAAGAAAATTGCGGATGTGGAGTTGATTAAGAATGATACAATTCCTCTAGCATCGTTTAAATATGTTTCCAATCCTAAAAATCTGCATTTCGATTTGGCAAAAAATATGCTGACATTAAATGCCGCAACTGCAAGTGCTAAATTCTTTTTGCTTTCTACCGATCCAACTAAAGATTCATTAAAATTCATTACTAATACGGCCGAGTTAAATCTCAATGACAACTCCATACATTTTGCGGGTATCAATGAATTATTGCTGGCGGATTCAAAAGTGATTCCGGATAAAGGAGAGATTTTTATTGAACAAGACGGTACGGTTCGTAAATTGAAAAATGCAATTGTAATTTTTAACCGTGACAGTAGTTATCATACCGTGAAAGATGCGGAAATTAACGTAGTGGGAAGAAATGATTTTTCAGGATCTGGTAATTACTACTACAAAAACGGAGCATCATCTACTAAGGTGCCGATGGCAGAAATTGGCGTAAATAATCCGTATAAAGGGCAAGTAATACAAGAAGGAAAGAAAGGGAAAAAATTATTGGAAGAGCGCGATTACAGTAAAATTTTTACGTATGCAAATACGATTATTGAGGAAGCTGCAAATTTCAAGTTAGATAATAAAGTGTATTATAAAGGCAACTTTAATTTTGACTCTAAACATAAAAATATATTCCTGGACGGCGATATCAAAATTGAAATTGCAGGTACAAGTTCCGACTGGATTCCGAATAAACAGGAGCTTGATCCGAACAAGCCGGCTATCAACTTAGAATCAGTATTGAAAGACAACAATAATATTTTTGTGGGATTATTGCTGGATAAAACGAATATTGAGTTTTATCAGGCAATATTACAGGACAAACGTTCGCCGGGTGATGCTGTTATTATGAATGTGAGAAGTACCATGTCGAACAGTAAAACAGAACCCAATACCATGCTGTTTGGTGATGAAAGTGGTTTGACAAAATACTATTCACATGCATCTTGTATAAAGTATAATGAAACCTCTAAACAAATGGATGCCAATGGCGAAATTGGTTTGGGATTAGACTTGTATCCTTGTGCAGTTACAACTGCGGGTAGTTTTACATTTAGTCCGGCTAAACCAACTGAACTAACACTGGCAGCAGATATGGCTTTGAAATTTAAAATGAATCCCGTTATTTCCAATCAATTGATAAATGCATATTTGAATGCCGAAACAGATGTTACATTTGCCAATTCTTATAAAAGAAATAAAACGGTGCAACGCACCATGTCTGTTTTAACTAAAGATTCATTAGAAGCCAATCAACTTTTGGCGGGTATGTACACCACAGATTCCTTCTTTATTCCTAAAAGTTTTGATTATAATTTGTTGCTTTCGGGCACACAGTTTTTCTGGGATGCACAAGATGCATCTTTCAAAAGTGTAGGAAATGTAAGTCTGGCAATTTTCGGCAACGATATCATTAAGCGAACTTATAATACATATGTGGAAATAGGTTATGCTTATGAGAGCGACTTTGTCAATATTTATCTGGAAAGTAAAAGCGGAAATTGGCTTTTTATGAAAATAAAAAAAGGGCAAATGGGTATTGCTTCTTCAGCACCTGAAGTAATGAATACCTTGACGGCTTTAAAATCATCCGATAAAGTTTTCAGAGAAAACAAATTGACCATCTTTGAGTTTATGCCGGCAGATTTAATGATGCGCGATAATTTTGTGATTCGCATGGAAGATTTTAAAGAACGATTTAAGTCTAAACTACCCGTATCTGCACCACTGAAAACATCATCTGCTCCCATTCAACAGGAACAACCTAATAATATTGAACAACCTGCTCCTGTCGCACCTTCTGACAGCTCAGGTACAATTCAAAATAATACACCAACACCTGACCAGCAGGCACCTCCTAAAGAACAAAAAGACGAATTCAAACAGAAGCCTAAAAAAGCATTCCCGCTTTCGCAACCTGCACCGACTCCTAAGAAAGAAGAACAACTTGAATCAGAAACTCCAGCTACAGAAGTAAGCCCGGAAGTAGTACCGGAAACCCCAGCTCCGGCTCAAGATTCTACAACAACAGTACCGACACCAAAGAAAACAACAAAATCGAAAACTAAGCCCAAATAATTGATGGAAAATGAAATAAGGGAGTGAAATGCTTAATTTGAAAGCAGGATTTTTTTGTTTATCTGCTTAATTAGGCGTGGACCTTCATAAATAAAACCAGAATAAAGTTGAACCAAACAAGCTCCGGCATCAAGTTTATCCAGGGCATCTTGTGCCGTCATGATGCCGCCAACTGCAATAATGGGTAAATTGCCATTTGTTTGTTTTGCTAAATACCGGATGATTTCCGTCGATTTTTGTGTAAGCGGTTTACCACTCAGTCCTCCTGCTCCTATTGCCGTAATTTCATCAGCAGAAATACTCAACCCATCTCTCGATAAAGTAGTATTGGTGGCAATAATGCCGTCTGTCTTAGTTGCAGATACAACTTCTAAAATATCATCCAGTTGTTCATTGGATAAATCCGGTGCAATTTTTAATAAGACAGGCTTGCGTTTTACTTGCTGATTATTTTTTTCTTGCAGGGCAAATAAGATTTTTTTCAAAGGCTCTTTTTCTTGCAAAGCCCGCAAGTCCGGTGTGTTGGGAGAGCTAACATTCACCACAAAATAATCGACATACTCATAAAGTGCCCCAAAACATTTCAGATAATCATCTACAGCATTTTCATTAGGTGTCAATTTGTTTTTGCCAATATTACCACCGATAATAGTTCTCGAATTTCCTTCTTTATTTTTCTGCTTGAACTGCTTGCTGCTTATAATATTACTGCCAACTGTCTGCAAGCCTTCATTATTAAATCCCATCCTGTTAATGATAGCTTCATCGGGAATAATCCGAAACAAACGAGGTCGATCATTGCCCGGCTGAGCCAAAGGGGTAACCGTTCCGATTTCAATATGCCCAAATCCCAGTGCAGACAAACCATCTATACATTGTGCATTTTTATCCAGCCCGGCAGCCAGTCCAATGGGGTTTCTAAACGTAATGCCAAAAACAGTACGTTCCAAGCGTTTATCATCAGATGCAAATAACTTATTTAGCAGCATTTTTATTCCCGGAATTTTAATAGCAAATGCCATTATTTTCAGAGTAAAATGATGGGCTTTTTCAGCATCCATTTTAAACAAAAAGAAACGAATAAGGGAATACATGAAACAAAATTACAAAAATTTGAACTTAGGAACCATGTGCTTAGTAGTCAATCTTTATTCTAATATAATATTTTCCATCCATTAATAATTCAATCTCGTGATTGGACTCTTCTTTTCTTATAAAATGTAAATTAATACTCTTGCCGGAACGAAGCTCACAAGAATAGAGAACAATCTCATTTTGATGAAAATAACCAGTATATCCTGACGGGAAAATCCAATTTGAATTCACATATTCCAATCCATGGTATTTATCAATTGAAAATTGATGTGAAATAGAATCCATGTTCGTAATAGTATAACAATTTTGACCCATAAACTTTCTGACCCTATAATCTATACTGTCAAAGATGGCATTTTTATGATGAACACTATCATAAATAAACAACTTAAAAGGAATTGTTCTCACTTCGCCGGATATATTTAAGCTACCTAAAGCTTCTTTCGTATTCCAACATACAGTTACTGTTTTATGAAATCTGCCTGTATATTGTGCAGAATATGTTACACGTAGAGTATCCCAATTTCCGGGCATTAAGGGTTCTTTTGAATAAGTAGGACATACACATCCGCTTGATCCACTAACATGACTGATTATCAATGGCTCGTTGCCAATATTTTTATATGCAAAATAATAAGTGTAATAATTCTGAGCATAGATAATTCCGGCATCAGACGAATTTATTGGCACATAAACTTCAGTATTTAAGATGCTTGTACTTTCAGAAATTATGTTTGATAAAATTAGCCATGAGAAAAATGCCCACTTCATAATTTTCAAATTTACAAAGTATTATAATAATCATTTGTTAAATTCATTATAAATATGATTTATTTAACATTGTGCGTTATAGCTTTTAAGTTTTTCATCACAAATAGGCTTAAAATCTGTAATTTTATCTGTTTAATTTTTATAATGGCATATTCATCTTTACAGCAATGCATTGACGATTTAGAAAAAAACGGACAGCTTATTCACATTAAAGAAGAAGTTGACCCTTATTTGGAAATGGCTGCCATTCATTTGCGTATTCATGAAGCCAAAGGGAAAGCCATTTTGTATGAAAATATCAAAGATTGCAAGTACAAAGCGGTATCCAATTTATTTGGTACCACAGCCCGCAGTCAGTTTATTTTCAGAGACACCCTGCCACAGGTGAAAAAATTGATTGAACTAAAAAGCAATCCCTTAAAAGCTTTTAAAACACCCTTTCAATCTTTAAAGACACTCATCTATGGCATAAAGGCACTTCCCAAAAAAGCACACACACACCATTTTGAAAAAATTAAAATTTCTGATTTGCCCCAGATTCACTGTTGGGAGAAAGATGGCGGGGCTTTTGTTACTTTGCCCATCGTATATTCAGAAGAAGCAGATAGTCCGGGAGTGATGCAGTCTAATTTGGGCATGTACCGCATACAGCTTTCGGGGAATGAATATGTACAAGATAAAGAAGTGGGTTTGCATTATCAGCTGCATAGAGGTATAGGCGTACATCAAACCAAATGGAATAAATTAGGCAAACCGATGAAAGTATCTGTCTTTGTGGGCGGACCTCCGGCTAATACATTTGCTGCGGTGATGCCCCTGCCCGAAGGTATTTCAGAGCTCACATTTGCAGGCGTTTTGGGCGGACGAAGATTTCGGTATTGCTACGATGAAGAAGGATATTGTTTAAGTACAGATGCTGACTTTGTCATAACAGGCGAAGTATATCCAAATGAAAATAAACCGGAAGGCCCATTTGGTGATCATTTGGGTTATTATTCCTTAAAACATGATTTCCCGGTGATGCGTGTCAAAAATGTGTATGCCAAAAAAAATGCGGTTTGGAGTTTTACCGTGGTGGGCAGACCACCGCAAGAAGATACCGCCTTTGGCAACATGATACACGAAATGACAGGCGATGCCATAGCAAAAGAAATACCGGGTTTGCATGAAGTACATGCCGTGGATGTCGCCGGTGTTCATCCTTTATTGCTGGCCATAGGGAGCGAAAGATATACGCCTTATTATACCGAAAAACGACCGCAGGAAATCCTGACGATAGCCAACCATATTTTAGGAACAGGGCAATTAAGCCTGGCAAAGTTTTTATTTATTGCGGATAAAAGTGATGATGATACTTTGACTACGCACGATGAAAGAAAGTTCTTTAAACATATTTTGGAACGCATTGATTTATCGAGAGATATTCATTTTCAAACCAAAACAACAATTGATACGCTTGATTATTCAGGTGATGGCTTGAATACAGGAAGCAAAGTGATAATTGCTTGTTCGGGCGATAAAAAACGGGAATTAGCAATTCGACTTTCCGAAAATAGTATACTACCCGAAGGGATAAAAAAAATTAAATTAGTTAGTGATGGAATTGTAGCTGTTGAGTTGGACGGCAGACCACAGACCACAGACGACAGCTACCTTGAGATAATAAAAAATAGTGGGCTGTGGAATGTTAGCAGTGGACTGCCACTTATAGTAGTGTGTGATGATGCCGATTTTCTTGCTGCTGATTTTAATAATTTTCTATGGGTTACATTTACGCGTTGCAATCCATCGCATGATATACATGGCATCAACGAGCGGTTTGAAAATAAACACTGGAGCTGTGATGCTCTTATTTTCGATGCCCGTACAAAACCCCACCACGCACCCGTTTTAGAAAAAAATGCTGCTGTAGAAAAGAGAGTTGATGATGTTTTGAGGAATATTATTTAAATTAGCATCAATAAATTTATATCTTATGAGAAAGCTTATATACATTGCATCGAGTGTAGTGGTTTTAATAATAGCTAGTCAGTTTACTGCATGTATAAAATGTGGTCCTTTTGATGTAAAAACATTTAAGGTTACTGAATTTGGAATTACTTCTACAACAACAACAAACTTGTCAATAGACACTACTAAATTAGATACAGCTACTATGTTAAATGCCATGTACTTTAAAATTAATCCAGTTCATTATTATTATGTATCAAATAAATCTAATCATTATCAGGGATTGATTTCAACTGCATTTGCTTGTAGTCCTCCAAGTAATTACTCTGTTGACAAAATAACTCAAATTGAAATCTATCCGAGTCAGGATATATCAACAACAATTACAACCGAAACAGACTTGTCTTCATATATCCAACTTTCCTATCCAATATCCATTAATGAGGATTATGCCAGCAGTTTATCTTTATACCCATATCGTTTATTTACTGATTACTCCAATATCGAATATAAACCACTCCGGTTTTTATTTAAGGTTCATTTGTCTGATGGGCGGATATTATCCAGCACATCCAACCAGATTTATTTTCCGACCAATTAATAATTTCTCAAACCACACCCGGCAATACGGCTTTCCTCTCCTGCGGGTAATTGCTGAAATGAGTTTTGTACCACTGGTGATGCTTGAGAGCACGGGGAAAAAGATTGGAAAATGTCCAGATAAAAAAGGATAATGAAGCCAGATTCCAGCTCATTAAAAAATAACCCAGCCACTCTATGATTTCCCCAAAATGATTGGGGCAAGAAATATACTCAAACAAAAAACCACGCGGAATTTTGTATCCCGTTTCATCGGGCTTGCGCAATTTTATCAGGATATCATCAGATTTCAAATTGATAATAAATCCGATGAAGAATAATACTATGCCCGATAAAAAATGCCATGATTTCCAGTAATCTATGGGATATACGCTAACCCTGGATAAATAAAAGGCAATCAATCCCGCATTTACCGAATTGAATAACATGGCAGATATGGCAATAACCAGTGGCATTTGCTTGCCCTTTGTATTTGTGCGAAAAGGATAAATAAAACCCCGGTTGATATAATGTATTAAATAAAAACCGGCAAATAGTAAATTATAAAACCTGTAAGATGGATTTAGAGAATAAACGATAACGAACCAAACAGGTGCCCATGCTTCCATCATAAACCATCCGGCTTTGTTAGAAATCATAGGTCCCCATGATTTTTTGGTGTGTCGGCCATAAGGTGCAGTAATAAAAAGCTGAACAGGAAAAATCAGTACAGCAATTGCTATCCAAATCCATACAAAAATTGATACTTGCATGGGATGAAATTAAGCAACAGAATCTGATAAATGCTAACCAATTCAAGTGATTTTAAAAACAAAAGGGTTCTTTTCAGAACCCCTCCTTTTGTAGTTTAGTTTAGCGTTTGCTATACAAAGATAGTGAAATTTGTATAAACAACGATTAAAAATAAAAAATTATTTTTAAATAGATGAATTTATCTTAATAAATTTGATGTATATCAATGTGGATAACTATAAAATAAATTTGATATACTAAATACTTAGGTAAGTAAGATAACTCGTTGTGTGGTGTAAACCATTTAGAAACATAGCATTTTTAATCATAAAATTGCTGTTTGGTACAAATCAGTAGAGATTGTCAAGCAAAAACAGAGTATCGCCATTGACAATTCCAATATTCTTTTATTCTCACCTCAGTTTTTGTTTAGTAAAAATTTTTAATTCTAAAAAAATCTATGCATCTATAAGTTAAAAACGATGCATCAATCCGTACAACAGATTAAGATAATATCAGCGATGCAGAATATTTAAAGATGATTTTATAACTTTGTTAACTAAGCTAACTAAGTTAAGTATGCAAGCAAAACGAAGACGAGAAGATAAAAGGAATTCTCTGAAAAGAATGATTCTTCGGGAAGCTAAAGAAATAGCTGCCAGTGAGGGTTGGCAAAATGTAACCATCAGAAAAATCTGTGATAAGATACATTATACCGCTCCGGTAATCTATCAGCATTTCGAAAACAAAGAAATGATTTTATGTGCTATTCGTATAGAGGCAATGACCAGCATGTATGAAATATTTGAAGAGATAGATAAAAAATACGAAAAACCGGACAAACGATTGTTAAAGTATGGATTGGCATGGTGGCATTTTGCACAAACCAATCCGGAGTTGTATCAGGTAATGTATAATTTGCAAGGAGCACTTTGCGTTGATATAGGAACTGATAAACCTACATATAATACCGTTATTAATTTTTATAAATCAGCTTTTTCAGAATTAAATCGAGATGCAAAATATTCTGAAAAATTAATGATTGAATTTTGTGATAATATTATTGCCATTATTCACGGATTTATTTCCTTACAAATGGTAGGAAAAATAAGATCCGGAAAAGAACATGCCGAAGATACTTTTAAAAATGCGTTAAAACGATTTATACATTCCATTCAAGATAAGTAAACAACCATGACTAAAGGTAAAATCATATTTTTCAGCTGTATTTTGGCAATAATTGCCATCTTGGCGTATGTAAAACATGCAAAGAATAAAGAGGCCGCTGCCAAAGAAATGCCCAAAGGAGGCAAAGATAAGGGTGGCAGCAAAACAGTATTCGCATCCGGATTTGTAGTTGAGTATACTAAACTAACCAATGAACTCAGTGCCAATGGTACAGTGCTAGCCGCTGATGAAGTAAGCTTACAACCGGAAGTTTCAGGTAGAGTTGTTTTTCTCAATATCAAAGAAGGGGCATTTGTCGGTAAAGGTACTTTGCTGATGAAAATTAATGATGCTGATTTGAAAGCACAAGTTCAGAAATCAAAAGCGCAACTGAAAATTGCTGAAACAAACTTGAAAAGGCTGGGTGAATTACTGAAAATAAACGGCGTTTCACAAACAGAATATGATGTGGCTGATAACTTGGTAAACAACATCAATGCCGATATCGAAATCTTAAAAGTACAAATTGCAAAAACAGAACTCAGGGCTCCATTTTCCGGAAAATTGGGCTTGCGCAATATCAGCCTCGGAGCCTATGTTTCACCGCAGACGGTAGTTGCTACGCTGCAAAATTTACAACAGCTCAAGATGGATATTACAATGCCCGAACAATACGCAATGAGTATTCATCAGGGAGATGTGATGGAATGTAATGTGGCGGGTATACTAAAGCCTTTTCTTGCGAAAGTATATGCCTTTGAGCCACAAATTGATGAAGCTACCCGCAACCTCAAAGTGAGAGCTGCAATTTTAAACCCTGATGCACAATTATTACCGGGCACATATGTGAAAGTGATGCTAAAATTGAAAGATATAGCACAAGCCATTATGATACCCAGCAATTGTATTATTCCGGATGATAGGGCAACAAAGGTTGTTATTGCCGATAGCAGTAAAGCTAAGTTTGTAAATGTGGAAGCGGGCTTGAGAACTGCCGGAGAAGTGCAAATTTTAAGTGGTTTAAAACCCGGTGATACTCTGCTGACTACCGGATTGTTGCAAGTAAAACCCGGTATGCCTGTAAAGATTACTAAAACTACTCAAAAATCTACCATACAATAAAATCTGTATATGGGATTACCTTCAGTAAGTTTACGTCGTCCGGTTTTTGCCATCGTGCTGAATATCATGATTATTTTATTTGGTGTGATTGGGTATACCTTTTTGGGCGTTCGCGAATATCCTTCAATCGATCCGCCTGTGATTACTGTGCGCACCAGCTATACCGGAGCCAATGCCGATATTATAGAGTCGCAGATAACAGAGCCCTTGGAAAATGCCATTAATGGTGTGCAAGGAATCCGTACTATTTCATCTGCCAGCAATCAGGGAACTTCCAATATTACGGTTGAGTTTGATTTGTCTGCTGATTTGGAAACTGCCGCCAATGATGTGCGGGATAAAGTAGCACAAGCTATGCGCCAGTTGCCACAAGATATCGATGCACCTCCGGTAGTGACTAAAGCGGATGCCAATTCGGATGCCATAATATCCATGACGGTACAAAGCGACAGCAGAAATATATTGGAACTGAATGATTATGCCGTAAATGTATTGCAGCAAAGATTGCAAACCATACCCGGTGTCAGTACGATTCAGATTTGGGGACAAAAAAATTACGCCATGCGCTTATGGTTCGATCCTCAGAAATTATCAGCTTACCAGCTTACCCCTATAGATGTACAAAATGCGGTGAATAAGTCGAATGTGGAATTGCCTTCAGGGAAAATTTCAGGAAAAAATACCGAGCTCAATGTAAATGCACTCGGCAGACTCAATACAGAGGTAGAATATAATAATCTGATACTAAAAGATGTAGGTGGGCAAACCGTTCGGCTAAAAGATGTCGGCTATGCTCAATTGGGTACCGATAACTATGAAACCAGCTTGCGTGAAAAGGGAGTCGGTATGGTTGCTTTGGCATTAGTGCCACAACCGGGGGCAAACTATGTAGAGATTGCAGATGAATTTTACCGCAGGTTAGATAAAATTAAAAAAGAAGTGCCGGCAGATATTCAACTGAATATCGCTCTGGATAATACCGTATTTGTCAAAAACTCCATTTCAGAAGTAAAAGAAACCTTGCTGATTTCTATTGCATTAGTAGTGCTGATTATTTACCTCTTTTTCCGCGATTGGATAATCGCACTTCGGCCATTACTGGATATTCCGGTTTCATTAATCGGGGCATTCTTTATCATGTATATCTTTGGGTTTACTATAAATGTATTGACATTACTCGGTATTGTTCTGGCCACAGGCTTAGTCGTTGATGATGGTATTGTTGTCACCGAAAATATTTTTAAAAAGATAGAAAAAGGCATGCCCAGAATGCAGGCTGCAAGAGAAGGATCGGAAGAAATATTCTTTGCAGTGGTTTCTACATCCATCACTTTAGCCATTGTCTTCCTGCCGGTTATTTTCATGCAAGGCTTTGTAGGGAAATTATTTAAAGAGTTCGGTATTGTTGTATCAGGTGCCGTATTGATTTCTGCATTTGTATCCCTTACACTTACTCCGGTGCTCAATGTATACTTAGGTAAAAAGGTACATACCCATTCCTGGTTTTACGACAAAACAGAACCCTTGTTTAAAGGACTGGATGATGGCTATAAAGAATGGCTGACTTCTTTTATGAAGGTAAGAGGAATTGCCCTTGTTATTGTTTTAATCTCATTTGGGCTGATTTATTTTATCGGAAAAAATCTGCAAACGGAGCTTGCACCACTTGAAGACAGAGGTGCATTCCGGGTATCCCTAACGGCGCCTGAAGGTACAGCTTATCCGGCTATGCAAAATTATGTAGATAATTTATCACAGTTTGTAATGGATTCAGTACCTGAAGAAAAGGTTGTCCTGAGTGTAACATCTCCGGGTTTCGCCGGGTCAGGAGCCGCAAACTCTGCTTTTATGCGCATACGCCTGAAAGACAAAATAGAACGCACACGGTCGCAAAGTGATATAGCACAATCTTTAAACAGAAATTTTGCGAAGTTCAATTTTGGAAAAGCATTTGTCATTGAGGAGCAAACCATCTCGGTAGGTTCAGCACGTATGGGTATGCCCGTACAGTTTGTATTGCAAAATTTTGATTTTGATAAGATACAGCAAGCAGTTCCCAGATTTATGGAAGAGGTTTCAAATAATCCTGTTTTTGTTGGGGCAGATGTAAACTTGAAATTTAATAAACCCGAAGTGGATATTACCATAGATAAAGAAAAAGCAATGAGCTTAGGGTTGACTACACAAGATATCGCCCAAACTTTACAGTTTGCACTTAGCGGGAAAAGATTTGGCTATTTTTTGCGTAATGGAAAACAATATCAGATTTTAGGACAATCTTTGTATGCGGAACGCAATAAGCCGGATGATTTAAAATCAATCTTTGTACGCAATAATGCCGGAAAGTTAATCTCTTTAGATAATGTAATTACCATTACGGAATATTCCAAACCGCCACAACTCTATCATTACAACAGATACAAATCTGCTACCATATCAAGTGGATTAGCACCCGGAAAGACTGTTGGCGACGGCATACAGGAAATGGAAAAGATAGCCAAAAAAGTGCTGGATGCCTCATTTACCACTTCACTCACCGGAGCATCACGAGATTTTGCTGAAAGTTCATCCAATACAATGTTTGCATTAATTCTTGCATTGGTATTAATTTATTTGGTTTTAGCTGCGCAATTTGAAAGTTTTGTCGATCCGTTTATCATTATGATTACCGTGCCGCTGGCATTGGCAGGTGCACTTTTATCCCTTTGGATATTCGGGAAAACATTGAATATATTCAGTCAAATCGGAATGATTATGCTGATAGGTTTAGTAACTAAAAACGGGATTTTAATTGTGGAATTTGCCAATCACAACCGCAGACTGGGAATGTCAAAAATAGATGCTGCCATATATGCCGCATCTATGCGTCTTCGTCCCATCTTGATGACAAGTTTAGCAATGGCATTGGGCGCTTTGCCGATTGCAATGGCATTAGGTGCAGGGGCAACCAGCAGGACTTCACTGGGTATAGTAATTATAGGCGGTATCATGTTTTCCTTAATACTCACTTTGTTTGTCGTGCCGGCATTGTATGTGTTCTTATCCCGTACTAAGCCGGAACAAAAAGAAGAAATCATGCATGTGAATACTATAGAATAATTTTTTTAATGAGCGAAATCTAAACATGACCAGATTTAAAAAGATAACAGCCATATTATACTTGCTCAGCCAGATTGTTTCGGCTTCAGCGCAAGATTTACTCACTCCCGAAGATGCAGTTACTTATGCCGTAAAAAATAATTACGATATTATTTTGGCAAAAAATGATGCTGATATATCGCGTATCAATAACAACAAAGGGGCTGCGGGTATGCTGCCTAAAATAAATGTAACGACGGGCGATGTGTTTAATCTGAGTAATATGCATCAGGAACTAAGTACCGGAACAGTTACCAATAAAAACTGGGTACCTGTAAATAGTTTTAATGCCGGATTAAATCTGAACTGGACTGCTTTTGACGGGCTAAAAATGTTTGCAACGAAAGACAGATTACAAGCCTTGCAATCCTTAGGCGAACTGCAATTGAAAGAACAAATACAAAATACAATTGCTCAAACTTTAACGGCTTATTTTGAAATTGTAAGACAAAAACAACAGCTCAAAGCCATGTATGAATGGGTGAAATTGTATGAAGAACGCGTGAATTTATCACAAAAAAAACTAGAAGTGGGTTATAGTGACAAAACACCTTTGTTGCAAGCTCAGGTTGATTTAATGACACAAAAAGCAGCTATCGTAAAACAGGATTTTGTGTTACAGCAAAGTAAGGCCGTTTTAAATAATTTATTGTCAAGAGATGCAGAAACAAGCTTTGATGTGATTGATACGTTTGATATGAATTATCACGCCGACTTACAACAGCTGAAAGATACGGCGCTGAATAATTACAGCATTTTATCGGCACAAAAAAATACAGAAATTGCCAAATTGCAGCACAAAGAAATAAAATCACAAAAACTGCCCACTATTAATTTCAGTACCGGATATAATTTCAATCAAAATAACAGCAAGGCAGGTTTGCAATTAGTCAATCGTTCTTATGGTCCAACGCTTGGCATAAATGCTGTTATCCCCATTTACAATGGCGGGATTATTAAAAAACAATTAGAGGCAAGTGCCGTTAATATTGCAGGTAAAGAACTGATAGTTAGCCAACTTAAAAACGACTTACAGCAAAAAGTGTATAATGCCTATAAAAACTACGAGTATGCAAAAACTGTTTTGAAATTGAATGAAGATGCCGTAAAAGCTGCCGATGAAAATGTACAATTATCTATGCAGCGTTTTCGCCTGAACCAAACAACTACCCTCGAAGTGAAAACTGCCCAAAGCAGTTTTGAAACGGCATTGTTCAATGTTATTCTTGCACGCTATACGGCAAAATTAGCAGAAATAGAATTGCGCAGACTAACGAGTAATTTTGTGCAAATCAAATAGGATAAATATTTTTTAAGGCACAGGGTCATAACCGCTTCCACCCCAAGGATGACAGGATAAAATTCGTTTAGCAGCCAGATAACCACCTTTAAAAAGCCCATGTTTTTTTAAAGCTTCAAGCGCATAATTTGAACAGGTAGGCTGATAACGGCATTTGTTGGGCCCCAGCATCGGTGATAGGCCGATCTGATAGACTTTAATCAATATGATAAAAGGAAAAATCAGAATGTTTTTGATTGCATTTTTCACTGTCACGAATTTAATTGGTCTTCAAAAAATGCACACATCCGCTCAAATGCTTTTTTACCTTGTTCATTATTAAAGAATAAATGCGGAATACCGTGTGGCAAATTGTACCAGTGCGTTTCCAAATTATTGCCGAGTTCGTTTTCTAATTTTCGCACACGCCAGACAGGACAAAATCCGTCAACATAAACAAAATGACCCTGTACTTTATTTTGCACCATAGCCGAACAGCTTTTGGGAATGCCGCTGCCTTTTTGACCAAATGAATGATGAAAAACAACCGGTGCTTTCACTTCGGGGCGAATTGCCGCATGGAGTACAAAACCTCCTGTGAGGCATTGCCCAACAACGCCCATATTGGCTGCATCTACCCCGTCAAAGGCTTTGAATTGATCCAGAATTTCAAAAAACTCGTTCAGCGGCTCATTGCCCGTGGGTTCGTTATTGCGCACCATATTATTGAAAAAAAACTGCGTGCAGTATTTCCGCATATTGACACCGCCACTGTATAAATCAGGAATTAACACATTGAAATTGCCTTCATCGCACAAAATCTTTGCAGACTTATGTGTGGTTTTCTGTATGCCGGTCAGGTCGGGAAGAAATAAGATGCCGGGGCGTTTTTCTTCTCCTGAAGCCGCATAAAAATAAGCATCCATCGTTCGGCTAAGTAAAGGGAGTTGTACTTTTTCCATGTTTAAATATAATTATTCTTTCGGTTTTAAGAAAGACCGTGTCAATTCATTAAGCTTGCGTATTTTATCTTGCAAATCGCCTTTTACTTCATTTCTGTAGCTGTTCAGATTATCGGCTAATGTTGCTATTTCATCAGGTACTATTTCTTCAAAAAATTCGCGCAGGCGTTTGGCCAAAGTAGGTGATTTTCCATTTGTAGAGATGGCAATTTTTACATCGCCTTTAGTAACGATACTGCCTAAATAAAAATCGCATAAAGCAGGCGTATCGGCTACATTAATCAAGATGTTTTTAGTTTTGCAGAGTTGATAAATTTCCTGGTGTAAAACAGGATTATCTGTCGCCACTATCACGATATGTATTTCTTGCAAGTCAGCCGGTTCAAATGCTCGTTGGATAATGGTAACGAAATTTTGTGC
>CAZPBT010000005.1:34921-36895 GCA_964584555.1 uncultured Chitinophagales bacterium | reverse complement strand
TGAGCTATAACTATTACTACGATAAGAAACAAATTGCTGATGCACCGAAAATTTCCAAGTATGCCTTTGGAGAAGATTATCATCATGTGGTAAAAGACAAATTGAAAATCTTGTATGCTTATATGCAGGAAATATATGGCGAATTTCATGGCCGTTTATTTGTTGATTCTGCGCCGGTAATGGAAAGGAGCTGGGCACAAAAATCGGGCATAGGCTGGATTGGGAAACACAGTTTGCTCATTCAAAAGGCGAGAGGCTCATTTTTCTTTTTAGCCGAAATTATTTGTGATCTCGAACTGGAATACGATGAGCCCTTTCACACCGACCATTGCGGCAATTGTACCGCTTGTATAGATGCTTGTCCTACCGAGGCAATTATTGCAGACAAAGTGGTAGATGCATCCAAGTGTATTTCTTATTTTACTATAGAACTTAAAGGAGATTTGCCAACCACATTTCAAGATAAATTTGAAGACTGGATGTTTGGTTGTGATATTTGTCAGGATGTATGCCCTTGGAATCGTTTTGCCATACAACATCAGGAAGGAAAATTTGATCCAAAAGAGTTACTACTCAAAATGAACAGAAAAGAATGGACGGAATTAAAAGAAGAAACTTTTAATTTATTATTTCAAAAATCAGCAGTAAAGCGGACAAAATATTTAGGATTAAAAAGGAATATAGATTATGTGAATAAAGCTTATTTACGATGACAACATTCGGCTTCCGTTCCGGCAGCAGATTTTTCTAGTTTAGGAGAAAGATAAGGAACACCCAGATTTAACCCCCTTAAAATTAAAATAATGGCCATCGCTGAAATAAAAACAGGAATGAGTTTTTGAATGCGTAAACGCCAGTTGAACGAAATAGATTTTCCTACAAAAACAATAAAACTCATCATCGGTAAAGTTCCAAGTCCGAAAAATGCCATGATTAAAATACTTCCCGAAAGTGAACCGGCGGCTAATGCTGTTGCAATAGCAACATAGACCAAACCACATGGCAGAAAACCGTTGAGTACGCCTATAATTAATAGTGAAATAGCATCATCGTTTTTAATATATCGTGCAATGTTTGTCTTAATAAAGGCATTGAATTTATCATACAATGGAAACGGGATATTAACTTTTGGAAGCAAGTAAATCTTGATGACTGCCAATAATATCAGTACCCCCAATACAATAGAAAAGTACTGCTGACCTTTGCCGATGAATAACTTTTTACCGAGTAAACCAAATAATAATCCCAATAAAGAATAGGTCAATACTCTGCCCAGATTATACGACAAACTCAAAAAGAATCGTTTCCATTTATTGTCAGTATGAATGGGTAATGCCAATGCCAGTGGTCCGCACATCCCTGCACAATGGAAACTGCCCATTAACCCGATAAGAAAACCAGTGGTTATACTGCTAATCATGGAAGAACAGTATAACTATCTTCAAAATAGTAGTCCGTGTTATTCGCTTTCCATCGCAGTTTTACCTTGTATAATCCGGAAGCCAAGCCTGCTTTTGGTAATAGTTGCTGAGCTGTTGACGTATTTATTTTAAATGCGCGGTCTTTCTTCTGATCATCTAAACGAATAAAACGCAAATCACCGGATGCAGGTACATTTGAAAATTCGTGTGGTAAAACAACAACGATATTTGCTGAGCTGTCTCTCATTACGGGATGAGTGCTCAATGCTTTGGCATTTTTAGTAGCATCCAATACGGTTTGAAATTTCAATTCCTCTGCGTAATAATCTTTATCTTCGAGTTCTACTTTATAAGTATTGGCTTTGTAAATCATAAATACAATGCTCAGTACAAAAACAACATATAAAACTAAAATGCGGTATCCCCAGTTCATAGCATAAATTTACATCATTGGCCCGATAAAGGAAGCCTTAATTGTTCTTATTTTTTTATCTCCTTGATATACACCAATCAATACTTTCGTTTTATATCCGGTGAGGTCTTTTCGGGCTAA
>CAZPBT010000005.1:9229-34821 GCA_964584555.1 uncultured Chitinophagales bacterium | reverse complement strand
ACACATTCCATTTGCAATCCGTCTCTTATATCAATTCCGGTAGGACAGACATGTACACAATGTCCGCAGTCTATACAATCGCCAATAGTACGTTCAGCTTTTTTATTGATTTTACCTCTGGGTTCACCGCGTTTATAATCATAGGCAATCTGCATAGTATCTTTATCAAATAAGGTTCCTTGTAGGCGACCATAAGGACAAATGGTAGTACACACGATATCTCGGACAAATGCAAATACAAAATAAAAGAACAAACTAAATACGCAGATACCGATGAGTAAAGAAATATGATCAGCAGGGTGTTTCATATAATCCCACAATTTTTCTATTCCGAAAATATAGGCAAGGAAGATATTGGATATTAAGACAGTTACGATTAGGAATAAAGCATGTTTAGTGATTTTTTTTGCAATTTTAGACCCGGACCATGGGGCATTATTCAACAATTTTTGTGCTGCCGGATTGCCTTCAACCATCCATTCTATCGGGCGGTAAAGGAATTCCATAAAAATGGTTTGAGGACATATCCAGCCACAAAACAAACGCCCGTAAATAACTGTAAAAAGCGCAATAAACATGATAAATGCAATCATGCCAATGGCAAAAATATAAAAGTCCTGAGGCCAGAATATTTTTGAAAACAAAATAAACCTGCCTTCGTGTAAATTGATTAAGACAAAGGGCATTCCGTTTACTTTAATAAATGGAAGTATAATCAATGTTGCCACGTATATAAATACTACAATTTTACGGAGATTGTAAAATTTGCCTGAAGGTTTTGATGCATATACCCATTTGCGTTCTCCTTTCTCACTTACCGAACTTATTCTGTCTCTGTAGGTTTCTGCATGTTCTAATTCGTTTAAGTCCATTTTGCAAATATTTAAGCGTTTAATTTAGCAATACTATTTCAATAAAAAAACCACATAACACACTCTTACGATATGTACAACATAAAGATAAGGGGTTATGTGGTTTAGATATAATTTCGGTTAACTACTTAGCAGCAGTAACTGAATCTTTAGCAGGTTCAGCCGCTTTATCAGCACCGGATGCAGCAACAGGCGCACCCGAATCTGAACATTCCGTACCTTGTTTATCTTTAGCACCTGCCGGATTTGTGCCATGCAATGATTTTACATATGAAGCCACATTTTGAATTTGTGTAGGTGTCAGCATTTTACCCCATTCTGTCATACCTTTATCCACTACACCATGGTAAACGGTTTTATATATATCACTCATACTACAACCATGTATCCAATAATCGTCAGTCAAATTTGGTCCCACTATACCTTGTCCTTTGTCACCATGACAAACAATACAATTAGTGGTATAGATACCCTTGCCATCAGCAATACCCGCAGCATCAGCCATCTTTACATTATTTTCATCAATAGCAGAACCGGAAGTTTTCATAAATGCATCCACTTTTGCTTGTGCATCTTTCACGGAAATCTCGTATTCTTCTGCTGACAATGGAGCAGAATGAGCTACGTGATAACGATATAAATATACTACGGCAAATAAAATAGAAGCTATAAAAGTAGCTGTAAACCAAGGAGGTGTAATATTATCCAATTCATGA
This sequence comes from uncultured Chitinophagales bacterium, assembly GCA_964584555.1. Taxonomy (GTDB): domain Bacteria; phylum Bacteroidota; class Bacteroidia; order Chitinophagales; family JADIYW01; genus JADJSS01. The sequence continues at coordinate 33,233 of CAZPBT010000005.1, read as the reverse complement.
ATGCCATCATAGCTGTGTCCCATATCCAAAGATGCTTCTTTGTCCATGGGTTTAAATGCATTGATTTTATCCCACCAAGTTTGTTTTTCGCCACTTGCACTTACTTCATTTATTCCGGTCAAATCGCTGAATAATTTGAGGAAATAAAAAATTACACCTACTTCTATGATAATTATTGCGATTAGAATATAAAATAAAAAGCCATCGCCATTAGACGTAGAAGCTGTTGAAGGTGCAACAGCAGCTTGCCCGAAAGCAGTTGATGTGCTGAAAAATGTAAGTATAGCAAGCAATATCATTGATGCTGCTTTTGATTTTTTTAGTTTGTAATAATCCATTGCACTGCTTAAAGTAAATGATAAGAGTACAATGACAAATAATAATGCACCGGCTACTACACTCAGCATTGTATTAGTAGAAACCGAAGAGGATGCCAAAGGCGTTTTTTCAGCAGCTTGAGCAAGCAATGTGCTGCTGCCCAGTATGCTGAATATTACCGCCATGAATGCCGGCTTTGTTTTATTAAGAATGCTTTTTAATTTTATGCATTTCATGATGATATATTTAATAGAGTGATTAATCTTCTTTGTTAAGCGGAATATTTTTCATGTGGTTGATGTAACCTTTACTGCGATTTAGTGCATAAATTACGACTGCACAAAAAAACACGACAAACATAATCAACGACACGAGTGGAAAAATTCCTACTCCGCTAATACCTTGGAGATAATTAATGAATTTCATTGTTATTTAGTTTCATTTTTAATATCAGAACCCAATCGTTGCAAATAAGCAATAAGAGCAATAATTTCTTTTTTGCTGTCCACTTTCATTTGTTCTTGAGCAAACTCAGTTTGTATGCTGGAAGCAATTTCATCTGCTTGTTTTTTCAAGTCAGCATTTGCCTGAGCTTCATAACCATTTGGATAAGGTACTCCCAGTTTGCGCATTGCTCCGATTTTTGAAACAGTATTAGAAATATCCAATTCATTATCGTATAACCAAATATAATGTGGCATGATTGAACCTTGAGATGTTACCGTCGGATCATACATGTGTTTGAAATGCCATCCGTTTGATTTTGCATTTTGATTGCCTTTACCTTCACGAGCCAAATCCGGACCTGTACGTTTACTTCCCCATTGGAACGGATGGTCGTAAACAAATTCTCCGGCTTTTGAATATTCACCATAACGAGCTACTTCGTGTCTGAATGGTCTTACCATTTGTGAGTGGCAAGTATAGCATCCTTCTCTGATATAAATATCTCTGCCTTGTAATTCTAATGGAGTATATGGTTTTACACTGGCAATAGTAGGGATATTAGATTTTATCATAAAGGTTGGTATCATTTCAACTAAACCTCCGATAGCTACAACGATTAGGGCTAAAACAAGCATAATAATCGGTTTTCTTTCCAAGAAGCTATGCCAGTGAATTGGACCACTAGGTGCATATGTTTGAGGGAGAGGAGCTGCTTCAGCTTCTTCTTCCGCTTGGAATTCACCAGCTGACATTGTTTTTACTAAGTTATAAACCATTAATAATACACCACCTAAGAAAATAGTACCACCAACTGCACGCATCACAAAGAATGGGATAACTGAGTTAACGGCATCCATAAATGAGTACTGTAAAGTGCCTTCCGGTGTAAATGTTTGCCACATGAAATAACTTCTGAATGCTGACCAGTACATCGGAATAGCATACATGACAATACCTAAGGTTCCAATCCAGAAGTGAATATTTGCAGCTTTTTGTGAATACAATTTTGTGCGGAACATTCTTGGGATTAACCAATACAACATACCGAAAGTCATAAAACCATTCCAGCCCAAAGCACCAATGTGAACGTGAGCTACTGTCCAGTCTGTATAGTGTGAAATAGCGTTCACGCTTTTCAAAGACAACATTGGTCCTTCAAAAGTAGCCATACCATAACATGTAACACCCACTACGAAAAATTTCAAAATAGGATCTTCACGTACTTTATCCCATGCACCTCGAAGTGTAAATAAGCCATTCAGCATACCACCCCAGCTTGGTAATATCAACATAATTGAAAATGCAGTTCCTAATGATTGTGCCCAATCCGGTAATGCTGTATATAATAAGTGGTGAGGACCAGCCCAAATATAGATAAATATCAATGACCAAAAGTGCACGATACTTAAACGATAAGAATAAATAGGTCGATTTGCCGCTTTTGGAACAAAATAATACATCAAACCCAAATACGGTGTAGTTAAGAAGAATGCTACCGCATTATGACCGTACCACCATTGAACCAAAGCATCTTGTACACCTGCATAAACTGAATAACTTTTCAAAAATGAAATAGGTAATTCAATAGAGTTTACGATATGCAACATAGCCACTGTAACCCAACCGGCGATAAAGAACCAAATGGCCACATACATGTGACGCTCTCTTCTGGTTAAAATGGTACCGAACATGTTGATACCAAATACTACCCATACCAATGTAATGGCAATATCTATAGGCCATTCCAACTCGGCGTACTCTTTACCGGTTGTATGTCCTGTGGTAAGTGTAAGGGCAGCTGCAACAATAATTAACTGCCAACCCCAAAAATGAATTTTTCCCAAAACCTCACTGAACATTTTTGTTTTCAGTAGTCTTGGAATTGAATAGTACACCGCGGTGAAAATACCATTACCTACAAAGGCAAAGATTACCGCATTGGTGTGTAGTGGACGTAAACGTCCGTAGGTGGTGAAAGATAGTCCTAAGTTTAACGAAGGAAAAGCTAACTGGAATGCCGCAATGACACCCACCAGCATACCTACTACTCCCCAAAGAATAGTTGCCATAGCAAATAAGCGAGGCAACCTGTTGTCATACTTGAATTTTTCGAGTTCCATCATAATACGTGTTTATTTATTTTTATTCTTATTATCGTCAAACAGGATACGGTGTGCAGGTGAATAATCATCATCGTACTGACCGCTTTTAACCGACCACAAAAAGGCAAGTAAAAATCCGGCAGCAACACTAATACTGGCGATGATTAATATGACGATTGCACTCATTTCCCTATTTTATTTCAAGTTCAAAATTATTTTCAAATCTCTCTTGTTAATCTGACACTATTCAAGCAGATACATGATTTTTATCATATTTTAGAAGTCCTCTTTTCCAAGCATAGATATAGCTCATGCTGAATGTAAACAAAATGATAAAAATGGAGCTGCTAGGCATTAAAATTGCAGCAATTAATGGAGATAATGCTCCTCTTACTGCAAAATACAAGCCGATAATGTTATAAATGACTGAAATCACAAAACTGGTAAGGATAATGCGCTTAGCATCTTTGGCAAATGCAAAAAATTGGGGTAATAATGTAAAATTCTCTGCCTGCAAGATGGCATCACTTGCGGGAGTAAAATTATTCGTATTTTCTGTAATGGCAATACCGACATTACTCTGTTTGAGTGCACCCGAATCATTCAAACCATCGCCAAGCATGGCTACGGTTTTATATTCTGCTTGTTGCAAATGAGCTATATAGTGTAGTTTATCTTCGGGTAATTGATTAAATAACAAATCCGGATGCACACCGAAGCGTTGGCGAAGATTGCGTTCTTCACCGGAATTGTCGCCCGTTATTAATGATAATCCATAGTGCATGGATTTCAAAGATATTAAAACTTTATCTAATCCGAAGCGATAAGCATTGTGAATGGAGAATTTCCCTAAATATTGTTGCTCTATTTTTATATGTACTTCCGCAGTTTCGGCAGTTGATTTTTTCCCTTTGACAAATTCTTCCGAACCGATTAATATAATCTGTTCATTTACCCAAGCTGAAATACCCTGACCCGGTAGGGTTTTAAAGTCTTTAACTTCCAGCATTGGGATATCTGTAAAATAATCTACTATAGCTTTGCTAAGTGGATGATTGGAATGAACGGTTACTGATTTTATAATTTGCTTTTGATCGTAGTCCAACTCAATTCCTTCAAATAGTATTCTCAAAGACTGATTTTGGGTGATCGTACCGGTTTTATCCAATACGATATGGTTTACTTTTCCCATTTCTTCTATTACAGCGGCATGCCGGATATAAAATTTATTAAACCCTAATATGCGAACAATATTGCCATTGGTAAAGGTAGAAGACAATAAAAGAGCACACGGACATGCCACAATAAGTATGGTTGTAAGTACATTGAATGCCAGCTTGTATTCATGTTGAGATAGCCAGTAGCCGCAGGAAATTAATGCAATGCCAAACACAATCCATGTGAAATATTTCCCGATAAAATCAACATAAGAATCTTTGTATTCATCTGATTTTTTGAAAGCCGATTTATTCCACAAATTTGTGAGGTAGCTTTGTGTAACTTCTTTTACCACCATCAACTCAATTTTGCCCGGTATTTGTTTTCCGCCTGCATATATAATTTCACCGATTTGTTTATGTACAGGAATACTTTCTCCTGTTACGAAACTGTAATCAATTTCTGCATTTCCTTTAGTTAATATAGCATCTACAGGTATTAGTTCGTTGGAAAATACTTCAAATACATCACCGTATTTCAGCTTTTCTAATGTGGTTGGTACGGTAAGATTTTCTTTAATTACATTGACGCTTATAGGGAAGAAAGATTTAAAATCACGATCGAAAGAAAGCGATTGATAGGTTCTGTCCTGCAAAATCCGTCCGGTGAGCATAAATAAAACTATTCCGGTCATACTATCGAAATAGCCGGGACCGGTATTGGTATAAAGTTCATATAAACTTCTGACAAAAGTGATGATTATGGCCAAGGCAATCGGCACATCAATATTGAGATATTTATTTTTAATACCTCCCCATGCCGTTTGAAAAAACTCGGTAGCTGAATAGAAAAAAACGGGTAGTGCTAAAATCAAATTAATAGTTCTGAAAATATGCTTATAACCGTCAATTTCTTCACCATTGATACTAAAATATTCCGGGAAACTCAAGAGCATAATATTGCCGAAACAAAAACCGGCTACTCCAATTTTATACAGTCTGCTTTTATTATAGGTGGTTACTTTGGTGTTGTTGATGGTATCAAATGAAATATACGGCTCATAACCTATACCGGTGAGCAACTCTGCAACCTGACGAACACTGATTGTTTCTTTGTGCAATACGATAAAAACTTCTTTTTTTTCAAAATCTACTTTGGAGGTCACGATTCCCTTATTGATCGTATGCAGATTTTCTAAAAGCCATAAACATGAGCTGCAATGCATTTGTGGCAAATACAAGGTAAGATGAATTTGTTTTTCATCTTGAAACTGAATAATTTTTTGAAGAATTTGTTCATCATCTAAATAAGCGAACTTATCCTTGCGAACTTCGATTTTTTGTGAGGTGCCCGGATGCTCGTTGATGTCATAATACGTGCAAAGTCCGTTGTTATTTAAAATTTCGTAAACAGTCTTACAGCCGTTACAGCAAAAGTATTTTTCCTGAAGATGAATAGATTTTGTGGTGCATTCATCGCCACAATGATAGCAGTTGAGTTTAGCGGTCGATAAATCTGGGTTGACATTACTCATGCAGCATTGGTTTTTGCAGAATGAAGTTTTCTTTGATGTAAATGACTTCCTGAATCTGTTCTTCGAGTTCTAACAACTCAATACAGCAAAATTTATAGGTTTTACTCCATTCCGGCTGTTGGATATAGTTATTAGTCAGGTTTCTGATTTTTTGTAGGATATCAATAATGCGCTTGTGCGCTTGCAAACTGGATACAAAACTAGGTTGGTTTTCATTATTACTAATCAAAGGAAAAATAATGAGCGTATCTCTGCGTATCAATTGTAATACTTCTTCTTTTAGTTTTTTAAATAACAAGACTAATAGGTGTTCGGTTTCGATGTAAAGATGTTCGTCATGTAATTCCTGAAAATAAACGAGAGCAGCTTCAAACTGGTGTTTGATATGTTCAAAATGCTTATGCTCTAGATAATGACAAAGCTCATCCGGAGTATATTTTGTAAAGTCCAAAGTTGAAGCTACTTGCACTACACTTATTTTAGGTAAAAGTAAGTAGCTAAGTAATTAGTATTAATTGAGTTACATCAACGGAAAATATGATTTTTGTCAGTTTTTTATGTTGTAGTGTATAAGCTGATTTCAGGACAAAACAGTCTATATAAAAGCAAACTGTATGCAAGAAATGAAATATTTGCCGGGTATATAAAATAAAAAAGGCTACACCATGTGCAACCTTTATACTGAATTTAAAACTGAAAATTATTTAGCACCTACTTTAATAACTTTATTGAATACATTTGACATTGCCATTTCTTTTAGTACAAATGTTTTTCCATCACTGGAAACATTTACTTTCATCCATCCGTACTTAAAGCTGCTTCCCGAACCTTGTCTGAAAGCAACAAACTTATCGCCTTGGCCATTGATACCATGACTGGCTCCGGGCGCAGGGACATTATCTTTTACGAAAAAATATCCATCATCATTATCACCACCATCCAACCAAGCAGCAGAAGCAGTATCAATCGTTGCTCCTTCATTAAGAGTAGGTAAAAAGTCCCAAGAAGCACCATTCACAGTAACGTCATTGTCTAATTGAAAGAAAGAATTTCCATCAAAATCAATATATACTACATCATCACTATAATATCTCCCAACATTTAAATCTATATCATTTCCTAATAAAACTATAGAGCTGTCTAAACTTCCAACTGAAGGAGCAGACAAATTCAGGTTTGGAGTTATAGCATCAATTTCGGGATCATCTGAAACAGTCTTGTCTTTTTTACAACTAATGGGTAGCACAGCAGCTGCTGCTAATGCAATGGCTGAATAGCCTGCGATTTTTTTTGTGTTTGTTTTCATAATTTGATTTTTATAAAGTGAATTTCATTTTTATAAAGTTAAACATTTTTCTTATTTCTGTAAAGGCTTTTGTCAATTTTTAATTTCATTTTTTCAAGATCTAATGGAATAGCTAAAAAATCAGCTATAGCAGCTGTAATTTCAGTGTTGTCATTAATAAGTTCATTGTAATTTACAAATAATACATCCATATTCAGTTTATCTTCGAGCCATTCTTTGGTTTTGAGTTCATTTCTTTTGAAATTTTGTTCCAGTGAAATATGAATCGTATTTTCTGGAAGTTTTCCCAATTGTTGCAGCATTTTAGTTTGAGAATTTAAGACTTCATCCAGCTCTCTTTCCATATAAATAATTTTATATTTATACTTCATCGGGATAAATGGCAAAAGATGGGATACTATTTTTACTGTTTTGCCCACAGCCTCACCCATCCATTTATTATTTTTTTGAATTGATTTTACAGCATCGTGTTCGTAATAACCTTTAGGGTTATTGTCATCTGCCTTGCGGTTTTCATCTGTATAGATGCTTAATCCTCCGGCTTCCAGCATTTGCATCATTAGAGAAGTTCCACTTCTGGGCAATCCTGAAACGATATAAATGACTGGTGTGTTTTCATAAATATCATCTTTTAAAATTTCATTTAATCTTGCTTCATTTTTCAAATCATCTTTATAAATCTCTTTCAGTCTTTTACGTGCTTTATACATTCGGGGCGACATCCTGATTGCAACTTCAAACGCCTGAGCAGCTTCTTCAATATATTTTTCTTTATAAAAAGCCTCACCTAAATAATAATGTGCAATTGGATTAAAATATAAAAGTCCAATCGAATCTATAAATTTATCTATGGCGATTGAATAATCTTCCTTAAAATAATAACACAGTCCAATCTGGTAATAAGCATGGCTATTTTGAGCATTTAATATAATTTCATTTTCGTAAACTGAAATAGCCTTATCATAATGCTTAGTTTTGAAATAAGCATCTGCTAACGGTAGCTTAGAGTCTGACTTATTTGCATACTTATAAATCCTTTCCAATATAGATAATGCTTTCCTGTATTTTTTTTCTTGCATCAGCAAAGCAGCTTCTATTTGCAATAGCGTATTTTCAGAAATAGTGTCGGAAGTTTTTTTTGTTTTATTATTTTCATCAAGTTGAAGTTCTGCTTCATTTGATTCTTTCAGTGTTTTCAAATCACGGTAAATTTCCCAGGCTCTTTCCGTATGGTTAATATTTAAGAGGCATTCTAATAGATATTTAGCAAAACGTAACTTTACAGGTTTCTGGGTATAAATTTCTTCCAGAATATCTATAGCTTGAGAATATTGAAAAGCATTGTTATACGAACGGGCTAAATAAAATTTATTCTCAAATAGATTGTTATTGAAGTTTACGTCATCATTGCTTGATTCTCCAGGGGCTTCTATATATCCCAAATCAGCCAGTTGTTTCAGCGCTATGTCATCCTTAACTTCATAACTGTTTTCATTCAAATCTTTTGGATGCTGTCCTGCATTACCTTCAACAAATTCCCAGCTTGGAATAACTTTAGATTGTACTTCATGATCAAAAATAGTATTCAAGGGTTTGCCATCCATATCAGCACCAACTGGCAGATTGAAAATCTGTAAAATTGTTGGGGTAATATCCAGCACTGAGGCACCATATATGCGTTCATCTTTCTTTATTCCAGGACCTTTTGCAACAAAAATACCGTATGGAGAATGTTCTAAAGCAATTGCTGCGGGTTCTTTAGGTAATGTTTTTGGACGCAGATGATCGGAATGAAATCCATGATCTGATAACAAAATTACTGTTGTATCCTCATCTATTAATTGCAATGTTCTGTCTAAGCACATATCCATAAAACGATAAATGCCATTAACTACATCTTTATAGATATCAAAAGCTTGCTGAGGAATGTGATCCATTTTGGGTGGATGAAATTTCATAAATCCATGTGCTATCAAATCAGGTGCTTCGTAATAAACGCCAAAAAAATCCCATTCTTTGTCGTTTTCGAGTAAATATGTAAATGCATTATGGATAGAGGCGGTTTCAGCAATGTTTTTGGCTAATTTTAGTAAAGAGGCATCTTTCTCCTGATTGATTTCATTTATTTTTGGTATAAAAGGCAATAAATGATTTGGCGTCAATTCTGTAGGATGAACACGAATTGATGCATAAAAATCATGCATATTTTCCGGATAAACACAGCCTTTTTTCAATTCCCAATTATCCGCATCTTCAGCAAAATTGGCTGTCTGATAAAAATTGGAAATGATAGTGCCATTTACAGGTTCTGCCGGATGTGATGGCCACCAGCTGATAACGTTACATTTCTTATCGTTTTGATTCAGAATATTCCAGATAGCCTTCACTTTTCTGGAGGTGATATGTGTCTGCCGTAAGTTTTTTCCACTTTGATCCGGTTCTAAAAATCCCAAAATACCGTGTTTATGCGGTCGCATTCCTGTTGCAATTGAGGTCCACAACATGGGAGAAAGGGGAGGGTCAATAGTTGCAATATTACCACAAACTCCATTTTCTACCAATGATTGTAATGCAGGCATTTCACCGGCATCCATTAATGGATTGATTATTTTCCAATCGGCAGAATCCCAGCCAATCACCAATACTTTAGGCTTCTTGTTCATTGTCTATTTCTCCTTTTGTGCTTGTATCAGCAGCTTTTTCTTTTTTAGTTTCAACATTGAAATAACGAATTTTCTTACCTGTTTCTAATTCGTAATTTTTTCTTGCCTGACGCCACGCCAATAAGCCTAAATAACCAAAGGCTAATAATCCCAAAGAACCATCGTGAGGAATTTCAAAAGTTGTTTCCTTTATCTGCATGAGATAAATGTATGAAAAATTAATTAAAGTGAGTATTGTAGATTATTTTGCTCCTACTTTTATTCCCACTCCGGGATTTTTTTGATAAGCTAATTCTTTAATAGTTAAAGTTCGTAAATCTGAACTTAGATTAACTTTCATCCAGCCTGTATGGATATCATCAGGAGCAGCCACTGCATCTCTTACTGCAAATACAATAAACTTATCTCCTTGACCACCAATTCCTATATTAGTACTACTACCAAGATTTTTGGAATGAAACAAAGCAACTGAACCTAAATTTGAACTACTGCCACTAATTGCTTCTTGTTGATTGCCTTCTTCAAAATTCATTACAGTATAATTAGCATTAACTTTAATAACGGAATTAGAACTCATCGTAGCCAAATATGCAATCATTGTGCTGTCATGGTCTTCTGTTCCTAACAAAAAGGCCATATCTGCACGTCCATTTCCATCTATGTCAATCGAATCAATCTTTAGGCTTGGTGATGCTCCAATTGATAATGTTAAACCAATGTTTTTATCGATGATATTAGGATCATTGTTGTCTTTTTTACATGCAACCGGTAAAATGGCACTAGCACCCAAAGCTAATGCCGAATACATTTTAATGTTCTTTTTCATAGGTTATAATTTTTATTTAAAAATAAGCTTTTTTTATAAAAAATCAACATGAATTTAGTATCCGGTCATTTTTATTGAGAATTTGATTATTTTTCCCTAATGCAAACAGCTAAAAAATACACGGATTTTGAAAACAGATTAGTAAAAGTCGCTAAACACAGAGCTAAACAAGCTGCAAAGTTGCTTACGGATGCGTACCGAATATATGACAGAGATTTGCCCGAATTTCCCTTTATCATAGACAAATACAGAGACGCACTTTGTGTGTATGAGTATAAAAGTAAGCATCAGCTTACCCCGTCCGAATATACGGATTGGCTGAATACTTCCTTGGAAATTATTGCTAAAACTTGTGAAGTAGATCAAACTTCCATTTACTTAAAGACAAGAGAACGGAAAAGAGGGGAAGAGCAATACCAAAAATTGCAACAGCAAAAAAATGAACTAATTGTTCATGAAAATGGACTGAGTTTTATAGCTAATTTATCGGATTATGTGGACACGGGACTTTTTTTTGACCAACGCATTGCCAGACAAAAAATCAAAGAAATGGCTGCTGACAAACATGTGCTGAATCTTTTTGCATATACAGGCAGTTTTAGCGTTTATGCTGCTTCGGGACAGGCGAAAACTATTACTACAGTTGACTTATCCAAAACTTATTTGAACTGGGCAAGGCGCAATCTCACTTATAATAAATTATATGACGAAGAAAAACACTTCTTTAATCAGGAAGATACCTTAAGCTTTTTAAAAAATACAAAAGACTTCTTTGATATCATTATTTGCGATCCACCCACATTTTCCAACAGCAAGCGCATGTATCATGATTTTGATATTCAACGAGATTATTTAGGTTTGATAACGGCTTGTTTGAAAAGGTTAAATGTGGGAGGACAACTTTTATTCAGTACTAATAAACGACAATTTCAATATGATTTATCTGAACTAAAATGCACCGGTTGGAAAGATATTACTAAGTCTGTTATTCCTTTTGATTTCGAAGGCAAATTCGGATTAACAGTATTGCAGATAATGAAATAATTACTCCAGTTTTATTCCATATTTTTTGCAAAATTCTTCTTGTGCAATATTGAATGGTTGATAGACAGTATTTCCTTTCTGCTTGATAGAATTAAATATCTTTTGCTTCTCAGCTTGAAATTGACTAGGTTCAAGATTTGAATTTTCAACCAGCTTTTCCAAAGCAACATAATCTGTTGCTGAAACATCTTTATAATAGGTAAACAGTTTTTTTGCTGCATCCCAATAAGCCGTTTCATTATTATAAGGTTTCAAGCTGTCAATAATAGCTGAAGAGTATTTTATCTGCAACTGCAATTTATGCAGATTGCGACGATTGGCATTTTGAATAAAGTCATAAATTTTATCGCCTATACTTTCTTGCTCATTCACAATAACCTGATGGAAGGTATAAGCAGCTACATTATACGTTTGTGCATGTATAGCCGAAAAAGATAAAACAAGACTAAAAAAAAGGAGCAATTTGCGCATCGTAGATTTTTTTACAAATATAGCAATAAAAGTGCCAGATTAAATTTGCAAAACGTTCTGTGTTTATTGAATGACTTGCCGTTGAATTTGATTTTAGCGTAGTGTGTTTCCTAATATAAATTATTGTACAGATTTATACACTCTACCTTATTATTTGTATATTTAACTATGCGTCCAGGTGTTTTATTATTTATGGTCACGTCTTATTTTATGCTTACTGCACAGTGCAATGGGGGCAGATATGAACAAAAGATATTTTCGCAAGTAAAAGTGACGAAGAATATTGTATCACACGTTGCAATTAATGCATCAGGACAGATGCAAAATATAATGATGGATATTTATGAGCCGCTAAATGATACTGCTGCTTTGCGTCCATTGATTATTTTTCAGCATGGCGGTGCTTACTGGACAGGTACAAAAGACTATCAAAGTCAAATAGCAATGGGAAACGAGTTTGCCAAAAGAGGATATGTACTGGCATCTGCAACCTATCGTCTGGAGCCAAGTTTTATATCATTGCTTTTTCAGGATTTAATGCTCAAAGCTGTAGGCAGAGGCGTACAAGATACCAAGCAGGAACTGCGCTATTTTTATAATTCTGCAAGAGATAGTGCCAATCCCTTTAGAATAGATACGAACCGTATATTTTTATGCGGTGCAAGTGCAGGAGCTTTTAATGTACTTCATTCCGTATATCTTGACCAACAAGATAGCCTGCCTGCTCAATGGCTTAACTGGCTTAATCAAATTGGAGGAGTATTTGGTAATTACGATTTTAAAGATTTTGGATCAAGTTTAGCGGGTGTAGTCAATATTAATGGTGCACTGGGCGATCAATCGTTTTTAGATAATGAGCATTTGCCGTTTTTAAGTGTGCACAATATTTGGGATCCGGAGATACCATTTAACAGAGGAAAACCTTATAATATTGCTTCTTTGATGTATGTTGATGGTAGTAATATTCTGCATCAGAAAGCGCAACAACGGCATATTTATAACCCTTTTTACATTATCCCGGATAATGGACATACCTCATATTCTTCTGATTTTTTCGGTACTGTCGTTCAGCCTTTTTTTGACAGTACGGTATGGTATATGAATAATTTTTTTACACATCAATTAGGATGCGATTTGGCAACTCCTGTTTTTTATGACAAAATAAAACAAGCTAAAATATTTCCGAATCCTACTACTGATTTTTTTAATATCGATGCAGCTTTCAGTGATGCTAAATCAATACAGATTTTTGATTTAAATGGGAAACTATTAATTACTTTGCCTTTCAAAACAGGATATTATACAACCGGCGATTTACATTTAAACAATGGAACTTATATATTATCGTTAATCGACGATAAAGGAGAAGTCTCATCAACGGGCAAGTTGATAATTACGAAATAACTATGAATAAATTTAAACTAAAACAAGATAAAAAATGGCAAAAACAGCAATCATAGCAGGGGCTACTGGATTAACAGGAGGGTTATTATTGGATTTATTGCTAAAAGACGATGAATATAAAAAAGTAATCGTATTGACGCGTAAAAGCCTGCATGCAACAAATCAAAAGATAACTGAAATTATCTGCGATTTAACTTCGTTACATCAAGTAGAAAAAGAAATAAAAGGAGATGTATTATTTTGTTGTCTGGGTACTACCATTAAAAAAGCAGGTTCACAAGATGCATTTAAACAAGTAGATTATAATTATCCTTATGAATTGGCAAAAATTGCAAAAAAGAACGAAATACCTGAATTTATTGTCATTTCTGCATTAGGTGCAAAACCCGATTCTCTTATTTTTTATAATAAAGTAAAAGGTGAAATGGAAAGGGATATTGCTGCCTTAAATTTACCGGCTTTTCACATTATACAACCTAGTTTGATTATTGGCGAACGTAAAGAATCGAGATTGGGAGAAGGAATTGCCCAAAAGCTGGCACCGCTTTATGATAAATTGCTCGTAGGCAGTTTGAAAAAATATAAATCTATTGAGGCAAGACAAATTGCACGGGCTATGCTCGCTATTTCTAAATCAAATACGAAAGGTGTAGTTCGACATGAAAATGATGAATTACATACCTACTGAAAAATGATAACGATTAATAATTAGGATTTTTTTCAAACTTTCTTGCAAGTTCGCGGATGCCATTACCTACTTGTTTTTCTAAAATGTTTCGCAGAATAAATCCTGTTTTCGGAATTTTTGGCTCAAATTCAATCGTATAATCTAAGCGACAGCTTGTTGGTGAAAGCTCAATAAATTTCATCGTGCCTTTGTGGTTTTTTAGCGGACTACCGAATGTGATTGTATAATCAATCTGTTTGTTTTCAATGTACTTCGTAATTGTTTCTGCAAAAATACCACCTAAAGAAATTATAATTCGTTGTGAGCCTGCATCATTACAATTAGATGGATTTGGACTGTCCACTATACGGCGAATAACGGCCGGCATAATTTCAGTCCAGCGATTGTGATCACTGTAAAATGAAAAAACGTTTTTTAGCGGAGCTTTATAATCTTGAACAAAATGAATTTTTTCCATAGTACGATTTAATGAAATAGCATAATTTAGTTTACGCATAAATTTATAGTGGAATAGTCGGATTTTTTTTGATTTCCCGTTCTCCAAAAATGGCTGAACCCACTCTTATCATTGTCGATCCGCATTGTAAAGCCGTTTCATAATCTCCGCTCATTCCCATAGATAAGGTATCAAATTCAGGTTGATTTTCAAAATAATGCGATTTTATTTCATGAAAATAATCAGCCAGACCTGAAAATTCATTTTTTATCAGCACTTGACTTTTAGTATTCGTTGCCATTCCCATCAAGCCTCTGATTTTGATGTTTTTTAATGCAGAAAAGGCTTGTATATCTAATAAATCTTTCAATTCATCTTCTGAAAATCCGGCTTTGGATGTTTCCGCACCGATATGAATTTCCAGTAAAACATCAATTGTCCGGTTTAGTTTCTGTGCTTGCTTATTGATTTCAATAGCTAATTTCAGACTGTCAACAGAATGGATTAAATCTATAAAAGGTGCAATATATTTCACTTTATTGGTTTGCAGTGTACCTACCATGTGCCAACTGATGTCTTTGGGTAATTGTTCATATTTGCTCACCAAATCCTGTACTTTATTTTCGCCGAAAATTTTATGTCCGTTTTGATAGACTGATAAAATATCTTCGATGGGTTTTGTTTTGGTAATAGCCACTAAAACTGCACCTTTTTCTTTAGCCTTTTTTGTTATATCTTGCAAAGCACTTAATTTGACCATAGCAACGTGATTATTTTACAAAAATATGCATCTCGGTTTGTATTCTTCGCAGTTTCCTTTATATTTATTTCCGCATGCCTTCAGCATGCAAAAAATGACAATGCAAAAAAAATATTAGACAGCAATAAGATGAGAGCTATTCTGACAGATGCATTTTTAGCTGAAGGTTATTTAGTAGAACAAGCGACAATACAGCAAAAAAATACTACAGCTTCCGGAGGCTATATGGATTCCGTTGTTTATCCATTAATTTTCAAACAACACCACGTCTCTGCTGCTGATTTTTATTCTACCTTTAATTATTACCAGCAAAATCCGGAAAAATTTTTGCCACTTTTGGATAGCATAAATGCAAGTTTGAATAAAATTATTCCTAAAGACACGACAAAACTAAACTCGCCACAACAAAATGCGGATATCATGCCGCATGCAGTAGATAGTCAGCTCAGTTTCAAAAAGTTACAAGAAGCACAACAGGAAATTTTTCTCAATAATCATCCTGAATTAAAAGAAAAATTAAGAAAAAACAAAAAAAACAAATTAAATGAATAATAGCTTGAGAACCAATTGGACACATGCAGAAATTGCCGCCATTTATCATCAACCTATGATACAGTTGATGTATAAAGCAGCTGCCGAACATGCCAAATACCACCAACCAGGTGAAGTGCAAGTATGTACCTTACTATCTGTCAAAACAGGAGGTTGCCCTGAAGATTGTGCCTATTGTCCTCAGTCTGCCAGATATCAAACAGGAGTTAAAGTTCATAAACTTCTTGAAATAGAAGATGTTGTGAATGCTGCCAAAGAAGCTAAGGCAAATGGTTCCAGTCGTTTTTGCATGGGAGCTGCTTGGCGCGAACTTAGAGAAAATAAAGATTTTCCCAAAGTTTTGGAAATGGTTAAACAAGTAAATGCTCTGGATATGGAAGTCTGCTGTACAATGGGTATGCTGACTGAAAATCAGGCTCAACAGCTTAAAGAAGCCGGACTTCATGCTTATAACCACAATTTAGATACCTCTGCAGAAGAATACAGCAAAATCATTACTACCCGAGATTTTCATGACCGTTTAAATACGATTGGCAATGTTCGTAAAGCCGGAATCAGTGTTTGCAGTGGGGGAATTATTGGAATGGGAGAAAGTCATGAAGACAGGATTGGTTTAATTCTTAGTTTAGCAACACTGCCGGAACATCCTGAATCTGTGCCTGTTAATGCATTAGTTGCTGTAAAGGGCACACCATTGGAAGGTATGAAAAGGGTAGCTGTTTTTGATATGGTCAGAATGATAGCCACAGTAAGATTAGTTATGCCAAAGACTAAAATCAGGCTGAGTGCAGGCAGATTAGATATGCCAATTGCAGAACAAGCACTCTGCTTCTTAGCAGGAGCAAATTCGATATTTGCCGGTGATAAACTCTTAACTACACCAAATCCTGATTTTAATTCAGATAAGGAGATGTTCGAAATACTTGGATTAAGCCGCTCTATTATAGAAAAGACAAGTGAGCATGGTGATAATATTGTCAGCCGACCCGTATTAATCGAAAGTGAATAATTTATCAGAGAGAATTAACGATTATATTAAACAAAGGTATGACAATCATTTGTTTAGGCAGTTATCTTTAAGTACTGATTTAATAGACTTTTCTTCAAATGACTATCTTGGATTTAGCCGTTCTGCTTTTATCAGGCAAAAAGTAGAACAAGATTTACTCCTTTTAAAAGGATTAAAATTTGGCGCAACGGGTTCACGGCTGCTTAATGGCAATACAGCATTACATGAAGCATTAGAAAATAAACTGGCTAAATTTTACCATGCAGAGGCAGCATTGCTTTTCAATTCAGGATTTGATGCCAATATTGGTTTAATAGCAACAGTAGCACGGAAAGGGGATATTATTTTTTATGATGAACTGGTACATGCTTCCATTCATCAGGGAATGCGACTTTCAGGAGCTCATTTAGTATCATTTTGTCATAATGATATTGAAGATTTGAAAGCACAACTCGAACAAATAGGTAATCATCATACTCGATTTTTAATTACGGAATCACTTTTTTCCATGCAAGGTGATATTGCTCCATTGCGTCAATTGGCACAGCTAGCAAAAAGTGCTGATTTAAACCTCATCGTAGATGAAGCCCATGCAAATGGAATTTTTGGCAGCATGGGTAGTGGTTTGTGTAACCGGGAAGAAATTGAGGAGAACTGCCTTGCCCGGGTATTTACCTTTGGAAAAGCCATAGGATCACATGGGGGAGTAGTAGTTGGAAACAAGACACTGAAGGACTATTTGATAAATTTCAGTAAGCCTTTTATCTATTCCACGGCTTTGAATTTGGCAGATTTACTGAGCGTGGAACATGCTTATTTTTTATTACAAAACAATATAAATCAACAATTTAAACTTAATAATTTAATTTTAAACTTTAATTCAAGTACCAGACTAAAGCAACTTAGTCAATACATTACCGGAGATGGCCCGGTTTATGGTTTCTTTGTAAAAGGTAACGAAAATTGTCGTCGTGCGGCGTCTTACTTACAAGCTAATGGGTTTGACATACGACCCATTTTATCACCTACTGTGCCAAAAGGAAAAGAACGCCTAAGGATTATCTTGCACAGTTTTAATACGCTAGCTGAAATTGAAAACTTGATTGATAAACTACTTGATATTCAAAATATTATAAAAAATGAGTAAAAAGTTTTTTGTAACCGGTATTGGTACAGATGTCGGTAAAACCGTGAGTTCTGCTGTACTGGTTCAAGCACTTAAGGCTAACTATTGGAAACCCATTCAGGCAGGCAACCTGGAATTTACGGATTCTGACTTTATACGGCAAAACACGGATTATGCAAAATTAGTCATGGATGAAGCGGTAATGCTTGCTACACCGGCTTCTCCCAATATTGCAGCTAAATTTGAATCAAAAGAGATTGATATTCAAATATTTGAAACGCCTTATGTAGTTAATAACTTTATAGTAGAAGGAGCTGGTGGCATTATGGTGCCAATTAACAATAACCATTCAATGTTAGAATTAATTAAAAAGCTACAATTTCCTGTTATTCTGTGTCTTAAAAGTTATTTAGGTTGCATTAACCACTTCTTGTTATCCGTAGAGGTATTGAAATTAAATAAAATACCCATAATCGGCATTATCCTGAGTGGTACTTTCGATAGTGAGGTTAAAGAGACGATATTAAGATTCTCAGATTTACCATTAATTGTACATATTCCATTTACGGACAATTTGTCAATTGAATTTATCAGAGAACAAGCTGAACATATAAACTTAGATTTGCTTTGAACTTTTCAGAAATAGACAAACAAAACATCTGGCATCCATTTACGCAGCATCAAATTGCCGTAGATCAGCTATGTATTGTCTCTGCAGATGGTTGCTACCTTGAAGATGAACAAGGAAATCGTTATCTGGATGCGATTTCGAGCTGGTGGACGAATTTATTTGGTCATCGCCATCCTTATATTACGCAAAGTATTAAAAATCAACTAAATACACTTGATCATGTACTGTTTGCAGGCTTTACCCATCCGGCTGCAGTTGAACTTTCACAAAAATTGCTCAAAATCCTTCCGTCAAATCAGGCTAAGCTTTTCTTTTCTGATAATGGTTCAACAGCCGTAGAGGTGGCTTTGAAGATGGCTTTTCAGTATTGGTACAACAAAGGTATGCCCAAAACCCGTATAGTAGCTTTTAAGCACGCTTATCATGGCGACACCTTTGGAGCTATGAGCGTGGGCGCGCGTGGGGTTTTTAATCGACCATTTGAATCCCTATTTTTTGAGGTAGATACCATTGACTTACCAAATGAGGATAATATTGAGACTCTTCTAAGTGAGTATGAGCAAATTTTAAGTCGGGGAGATGTAGCAGCTTTTATATTTGAGCCTTTAGTATTGGGTTCAGCGGGAATGAAAATGTACAATGCCAGTCATCTGGATGAACTTCTTTCGGTTGCAGCAAAATATGATGTATTGTGCATTGCTGATGAAGTTATGACGGGTTTTGGCAGAACAGGAAAGCACTTTGCAACGGACTATCTGAATCACAAACCGGATATGCTGTGTATGTCAAAAGGCATTAC
The DNA here is from genome assembly GCA_964584555.1 of uncultured Chitinophagales bacterium. GTDB lineage: Bacteria > Bacteroidota > Bacteroidia > Chitinophagales > JADIYW01 > JADJSS01. Next base: position 13,959 of record CAZPBT010000005.1, on the reverse strand, counting down.
CGGAGGATTTATGCCATTAGGTGTAACTTCCTGCACAATGGAAATTTATGCTGCATTTTTAAGCACAGACAAGCTTAAAACTTTTTTTCACGGGCATTCTTACACCGCCTATTCGTTGGCTTGTGCTGCGGCTTCGGCTACCATGGATGTTTTGGAAAAAGAATGGCAAATGGTTGAACAACTTTGTAAATGGCAAGCAGCACATGTTTTGCAGTTAGTTAACCATAATAGAGTAGCACAAATCAGACAAACAGGAACCATTGTTGCATTTGAAATAAAAAGTGGTAATAAAGCAGATTATTTTAATGAAATACGGGATAAATTTTATTCAGAAATACTTAAAAGAGGTGTCTTATTGCGTCCGTTAGGCAATACAGTTTACATAATGCCACCGTATACTATCAATAGAGAGGAATTGCAATTCGTTTATAATCAAATAAATGAGGTTTTAGAAATGCTCTGAATTGTATAAAATCAAATAAAATTGAAAAACCTTATAAATATGGCGTAATGTCTTCACACCAGGCTTTTACAAGTGGCATTTCTTCTTTACCTACAAATCCTTTTTCTGTCAGCATTTCATAACATAAAAGCAAATCATCCAATATATTTTCTAAGCCACCTTTTATTGGTAATTGTGCTAACTCGCTGCAAATCTTAGCGTTATTTAAATAACCGGGTATTTCGTCTTCAAAATCTTTCAATAAATTATGGGCATTTCGTTCTTGCCATACTGTAGCTTCATGAAACAATATACTCCAGCCGTTAGCCCAGGCAATGCGTTGTGCTACATAACTGCGCCAAATATCTGTCATACGGAAGCTGCAATAAGCCGGTAAATACAGAAGTGGAAAGGCTTCTTTATACCAATACGTATTTTGGCTGTTAAAAGGCGACCAGGCATTATTGCCCAAAGCAAGACTCAAACCTTTTTTAAAATTTAAGGGCAGGGGGTAAGTTAAACGATAAACAGCATCCACATCAGGATTTTCATCAGCTAAACCTTGTTGTATTGGACAAAGTACATCTTGAACAGGAAATTCTAATAGGGAAGGAGTTGGTTTTTGCAGTTCTTCCAAAGGTAAACCTCTTGGCCATATAAAGCTGTCACTGAAATATTTATATACATTTATCCAATGAGTTTCTTTAACAGCATGAGCTTTTACAGATTTAGATTTTTCATGCCAAAACTCTTCTCTTGGCAAATTATCATCGTCAGTTTCTACTAATTCTGTAGTTCCATTTTGTAAAGCAATAATATAGCCAATATTTTTTCTGGCATAATGTCTTGTTGGACAAAGCTTTGCAAATTTTGAATCAAGTTCAAGTTGACGTTCAACAGACCAGAAATCACATCCTTCAATAGTAAAATTTGCCGGTGATTTAGTATCTCCAATACAAATGAACCGGATATTTCTATTTACGCATTCTTTAGCGTACGTATGTAATACTTCTAAGGTGTCAGGAGCAATTGATGTAATAACTAATGATTTAACTGACATAATTTAATTTATTGATTTTTAGTATTTTATCTTTTAATTAATTTGCATTCAAAGTATTATGTTAAATAGTAGGAGCGTTCCCTTTTAATCTTTCAATAAAATAATAGATTAAGGTTTGACGTGCATTTTTAATAGCTGAAGGAGATACCCGAGGAGATGGAGCTTGGTAATGAATAGGCACTTCAGCCGTTCGGTGTTTGCGCAAGAGATATTTTACTTCAGTTTGATAGAAATGCGCTCTTGATTTAAGTGGATATTGCAACAGTTTTCCTATAATTTCGCGATGGAAACCCTGAAAACCGGAAGTCATATCAAAAAGTTTAGTGCCAAGTAAGATATTCGCTAATACTGTACCTGACTTTGATAACATTCTGCGGTTGAAAGGAGAGTCGCCCATAGAGCCGTCTTTTATAAACCGGGAACCGAAAGCAACTTCATTTCCTTCATTCAAGACCCTCAAATACATAGGAATAGCTCTGGGGTCGTGGCTCATGCCTGCATCCATTTCAATGATGATATCATGTCCGCGATCATAAGCTACACGAAAACCTGCCAGATAAGCATCGACTACATTTTTATTGTCAGGTGCCCATACTACTTCAAAGCGACTATCTTTTTTTTCCAAATCACGAGCAAATTCCAGAGTCTTGTCTTTAGAAGCATTATCTATTACAAAATAAATTTTACCGGTGCCTATCACATCCATTACTCTTGTGAGCATATCAACAAAAGGATAAAAGTCAGTTTCTTCGTTGGCCATCGGAATACAAGCAGCCCAGTCAGTGTAGAGATACATAGCAGGATATAAGTTACAAAAATAAAAAAATATTAAAGAAGAACTAAATTATTGTGTAAAATTTTCAGAAAACTCTATTTAACATAATGTAAATTATAGGACAAAAATATGGACAAAAATTTAACTACTTAGTTGATTATGAATTGCTAATACTTGATGTTCAATTTGACTATAATCCTGATTATTGTTAACTATAAAATCTGCAAGTGCAATTTGTTTTTCTTGACTGAGCTGGTTATTCATTCGCTCCAATACACTTTTTCTGTCAGCTTGATCTCTGTTCATCACACGATTAATTCTGATTTCCTCATCTGCAATAACTAATATAACTTTATCCACCAGATTAGTCTTGACATTATTAGCCAACAGTAATGCAGATTCATAAAGCACATAATTTTCATTTTGATGTTGCTTAAACCATTCTTCAGCATCAGCATAAACAGCAGGATGAACAATAGCATTCAGTCTGTTTAACATAATCTTGTCATTAAATACAATTTTAGAGATGTATTTGGTATTTAATTTATTTTCAGCATAAGCAAGTTCGCCGAAAAGTTCAAGTATTTGTTGCTTAACTGACAGATTTTCTGACATTAAGTATTTAGCTCTCAAATCTGAGTAGTAAACTGAAATACCTAATTGCTCAAAGATTTTACAAACAGTTGTTTTGCCAGAACCTATACCGCCAGTGATACCAACTTTTAACATAAATACTTAAAAATTAAGCATTTGTGCCTGTATTTTGTTGTAAAGCTTTAGATGCATCTGCATTAACTGCAGACTTTTCTATTTTTAATCTTGTAGGACCATCTACTTGAATGGTATAGGTATTATCTTCGTTAATCGCAACTATTTTGCCATGTACGCCACCAATCGTGATAATCCTGTCCCCTATTTTCATACTATTCGAAAACTCTTGGGCTTCTTTTTGTTTTTTTTGTTGCGGACGAATTAAAAAGAAATAAAATACAACGAACATTAAGCCAAGCATCAAAATGAAAGACATCGGGCTATTTCCGCCTGCAGCAGGTGCAGTTTGTAAGAAAAATGCTAAAATCATAAGTACTGTTTAAAATGCAAATCTACTGTCTAAAAGACATTATTCAAAATATTGTGGTGAAAATATAGAGTTCTTTAGTGAATGACCATGAAATTATCATGCATCCAACTCACCGGCTATCACATTCATACTGCTCATCGTTAAAATGGCATCACTCAGCATAGCTCCTTTTATCATTTCGGGATAGGCTTGGTAATAAATAAAACAAGGCCGGCGGAAATGCAAACGAAATGGTGTACGTCCACCATCAGAAATAAGATAAAAGCCTAACTCTCCATTTCCTCCTTCTACAGCATGGTACACCTCTCCTTTCGGAATATCAGTTTCACCCATTACAATTTTGAAATGGTAAATCAGGGCTTCCATATTATTGTAAACTGCCTCTTTAGGCGGCAAAAAGAAATCGGGTACATCTGCATGTGGTTTGCCGTCCGGAAGATTTTTAATGGCTTGTTCCACAATGGAATAACTTTGCCACATTTCTTCCATGCGCACCATATAACGGTCATAAGTATCGCCATTAGTGCCAATTGGAATCTCAAAAGTGAAATCTTCATAAGAAGAATATGGATTCGCCACCCGGACATCATAATCAACTCCGGCAGCCCGCAGATTTGGTCCGGTAAAACCGTAAGCCAATGCTTTTTCAGCAGTAATGGGACCTGCATTCATGGTTCTGTCCATAAAAATGCGGTTTCTGTCCACAAGTTTCTGGAATTCTTTCAATCCTTTAGGGAATTCAGCCATAAAATGATTGATTTTATCCCATGTTTTTTGAGAAAAATCAGCATTCAAGCCGCCAATTCTTCCAATATTCGTAGTCAGCCTGCTTCCGCAGATTTCTTCAAATATTTCATAAATCCATTCACGGTATTGGAACAAATGCAAAAATCCTGTCATTGCTCCGGTGTCCACGGCAATTACCGTATCACAAACAATATGGTCGGCTATGCGCGATAGCTCCATAATGATAACTCGAAGATATTCAGCACGTTTTGGAATATCAATTCCGTATAATTTTTCAACAGTCAGCCACCAGCCCATATTATTAATAGGTGAAGAACAATAATTCAAGCGGTCAGTTAGTGTTGTTACCTGATTATATGGACGGTGTTCGGCTAATTTTTCAAATGCCCGATGAATATAACCAACCGTAGGTTCGGCATGCACGATAATTTCGCCATCCATAGTTAATACATTCTGAAAAATACCATGTGTAGCCGGATGCGTAGGTCCCAGATTAAGGGTGGTATATTGCTTTTCTTCGTGGTTATATACAGGTGTACTCACAGAAATTATAAATTTTGAATTATAAAATTAAATTACCAACTCATTAACTATTAAACTACTTAACTATTAAACTATTAAACTA
>CAZPBT010000005.1:0-9129 GCA_964584555.1 uncultured Chitinophagales bacterium | reverse complement strand
ACTAACACAACTATCGTCCAAACATTTTATCGTCCTTATCTGTTCTTCCTAAATCTTCTAAAGGGTATTCTTTTCGCATAGGGTGATAATTCATTTCATCCATATTAAGAATGCGTTTCAAATTGGGATGTCCATCGAAAAAGATACCGAAAAAATCAAATTCCTGTCTTTCCAACCAGTTTGCTGCAGGCCATAAATCTGTTACCGTAGGAACTTTTAATTCATCTTTAGGCAAAAATGTTTTGATGCGAATACGCCATCCTTTTGGCATATTGTGCAACTGGTACATCATGGCAAATTCCTTGTCTGCCGGATTTTGGTTATAATGTATGCAACATAAGGTAGTCAGAAAATGAAAATCAGTTTCTTTATTTTCTTTAAGAAATTTCAGCACATTTTTAACCTGATCATTTGCAATGATAAAAACAGGAAAATCATACTGTTCTTCAATCTGTAATAATGCTCCCGGAAATTGTTCGTTTACAGTAGATTCGATAATAGTGGTAAGTTCTTGCATACTTGAGTATTTGTGTCTATTCCAGACCGTATTTTTGTAACATGGCCTTATATTCCGGTGATTCTCTGCGGTTTCTGGCTTCGCTTTCCGCTAATTTCTGAATTTGTAAAATTCCATCCAGTACTTGCTCAGGACGTGGCGGGCAACCCGGGATATAAACATCTACCGGAATTATATTATCGATACCTTGTAACACGCTGTAGGTATCAAATACACCGCCGGAACAAGCACAAGCTCCCATGCACAATACCCATTTGGGTTCTGCCATCTGCTGATAGACCTGTCGCAATACCGGAGCTAATTTTTTTGAAATAGTACCCATCACCATCAACATATCTGCCTGACGAGGCGAAAACGATAAACGCTCAGAGCCAAAACGACCTAAATCATAGTGGGCGGCCATAGTAGCCATAAACTCAATGCCACAACACGAAGTAGCAAACGGCAAGGGCCAAAGTGAATTTTTTCTGGCTAATCCTACCACTTTATCCAATTGTGTTGCAAAAAAGCCCTGACCTTCCAACCCAATCGGTTTGTATTCTTCTTTTATGTCAATTACTGAACTCATAATTTAGTTTACAGTTATTATTCAATAAAGTAAATTTGCAGGTTGAATGTTGCAAATTACCATTTTCAGTTTACTCCCATTTCAATGCGCCTTTTTTCAGGATATAATAAAATCCGACTAAAAAGATGAAAATGAAGGTAAACATTTCGGTGATGCCTAATATTCCCAGTTTTCTGAAATTAACTGCCCATGGATACATGAATATAACTTCCACATCCAGCAAAACAAAAAGTACAGCCACCAAAAAATATTTTACAGAAAATGGTGTACGCGCATTACCATGCTGTTCAATACCGCACTCAAAACTTTCTAATTTAGTCTTGGTATTACGTTTGGGACCCATCCAGTGGGTAAGTACCATCACTAATACTACAAAACCCATCGCTACGATGAACATTAATAAAATAGGCAATATTTCCTGAATTCTGCCCGAAACTTGAAGAATAAATGCATCCATTGCTCTGCAAAGATAAAACATTTATTTTTTGTAAAAACTGATTTTTGTTTTGAATTTTCTTGCTTATCTTGTCAAAGAGATGGACATATACGAAATTGCTAAAGATTTTATACTCAATACGGCTGAATCTGTATTTTTGACCGGAAAGGCAGGTACCGGAAAAACAACACTTTTAAAGTATATTCAGCAACATACGCAAAAGAATTGTGTGATTGCCGCACCCACAGGCGTAGCAGCCATTAATGCCGGAGGGGTTACACTGCACTCATTGTTTCAGCTGCCTTTAAACATGTATGTTCCTGTAAAAAACAGAAATTATGCAGTCAATAATCCGGCTACTTTATTTGAGCATGTTCGACTGAACAAGCAGAAAATTCAACTACTGCGTGAAATGGAGTTGTTGGTTATAGATGAAATCAGTATGTGTCGTTGCGATATTTTGGATGAAATAGATTTACTGTTGAGAAGTTTCCGAAGACGTATGAATGAACCTTTTGGAGGTGTGCAAGTGCTATTTATAGGTGATTTGTATCAATTGCCACCGGTAGTAAAAGACGAAGAATGGCGAATCTTAAATGAATTCTATGAGAGTCCGTTTTTTTTCAGTGCCTGGGTAATGAAAGAATTTCAGGTTTTGCATATTGAACTGGAAACGGTATTTCGCCAAACTGATGAAGAATTTATAGATTTGCTGAATGCGGTCAGAAATAATGCAGTAAATAAATCTGATTTAGATAAATTAAATAAGCGGTACAATCCCCATGCAGCACAAAATGCAGAAAATACGATTTTGCTTACCACGCATAACCGCAAAGCAGATAAAATTAATCAGGAAGAACTAAGTAAACTCGCTTCTGAAATTCATACGTTCGAAGCAAATATACATGGTGATTTTTTGGAAAGCTCCTACCCTGCCGACAAAGAACTGATGTTGAAAGTCGGCGCTCAGGTAATGTTTACAAAAAATGATTTAACACAGGAAAAACGCTATTATAACGGAAAAATCGGAACTGTCACCCGTCTGAATGAAGATGAAATTGTCGTAAAATGTGTGGAAGATAATTACGAAATCAATGTAGATTCACATACTTGGGAAAATTTGCGCTACGCTTACAATGATACTACTGATAAAATTGATGAAGATGTAATAGGTACATTTGAACAATATCCGCTAAAACTCGCTTGGGCAGTTACTATTCATAAAAGTCAGGGTCTGACATTTGATAAAGTGATAATAGATGCCGGGCATGCCTTCGCTGCCGGACAAGTTTATGTGGCTCTAAGCCGATGCAGAAGTTTGGAGGGTATAAGTTTACTGACACCGGTGCAGGCAGATGCAATTTTTACTGATGATCGCATTTTGCAATACAGTGCAGATAAAAGCAATCCGGATGCATTAGCTTCTATATTGCCATTAGCAAAGCTGGAATATTCTAAAAAGAAATTGCTTATTTCATTTTCATGGAGGAAATTAATTGATCATATTATACAGTTTCAAGGCGTTATACATGAGAAACAAATTCCGGAAAAAGCAGAAGCTATGGAGTTAGCCATACAAATGGAAAAGTCAGCCCGCAATTTGGAAGATGTTTCAGATAAATTTCTGATTCAGTTGAAAGACATACTTAACCAAGTGGAAGATGAAAAATACAGAATCTTACTGAATGAGCGTGTCATAAAATCCATACAATATTTTTGTGGTAAAATCAATGATGAACTTATAAAGCCTTTGGAAGCACATATAGAAAAAATGCGCATCAAAAACAAAACAAAAGGCTATGTTCGTCAAGCAAAAAATTTAGATACTGTATTCGTCAATAAATTGCAGGAAATAGAAAGATTAAAATTTGGTGATAGTCCTTTTTATACCGGCACATCGTTTTATCAGGAAACACAGCACACGGCAGCTGTTCCTCAAAAAAATACGACTGAAAAAGGTGCTACCTATCGGGATACGTTGAAATTGTATCAGGAAGGAAAAAGTATAGAAGAAATAGCCGCTTTACGAGCTCTCGCTGTCAGTACTATTGAGAGCCACTTTTTGAAATGGATACAGCTGGGAGATCTGGAAGCAAAAGAATTTATCAGCGAAGCCGATATGGAAACTATTCAATCTTATATAAAAAATAATACTGTAAATTCTTTGACTGAACTTAAAAATCACTTTCAAGACAAGTACTCATTTTTCCAATTAAGAATTTGTCTGACAAACAGTAATTAAAAATTGTCTGTTTTTTTACTATCCCAAAGGCATATCTACGATTACCGTAGTGCCATTGTTGGGTGATGAATCTATATTGAGTTTTCCGTGCAAAAATGCAGTGCGCAATTCCATGTTTTTCATCCCGATTCCGCTTTTTTCTGATAATGAATTTTTATCAAAGCCTTTTCCGTTATCTTCTACCATAAGCGTCAGTTCTTTTTCATCTGCCGTAAGCAAAATAGAATTTTTTGAAGCATCGGCATACTTCACTGCATTATTTACACATTCCTGAATAATCCGGTACAGCATAAGTTTGGATGTGTCATCGAGCATATTTTCTTCGTACCCTGCATTTTCAAAAACCAACTCAGTTTGGTTCGATTTAATTTTATATACAAATGATTCCACTGCTTTTTCCAAACCCATTTTTTGCAAAATATCCGGCACCATATTATGCGAAATATGTCGGATTTCCTGAATGGAATCATCCAACACAGCAATCGATTTACTGATTTGCTGAGTAGCATTCTCTTGTGTTACAGATGCCAAATTCATGCGTGTAGCACTAAGCAACTGCCCTACCCCATCGTGCAACTCTCTTGCTAAACGCTGCCGTTCGTTTTCTTCTGTTTCCAATATGGCCTGTGCCCGTTTTTCCTGTGCTTCTAAGCGCTGTTGCTGCAGTTTCTTCTCCTGTTTAATTTGATAATTTCTATACAACACATAATACAAGACGATACTGAAAAATAAAATGGCAGTGAGCAATGCAAGTAAAGTATTGCGCTTGCCGATAATTAACTTTTGCTGAGCAATTTCATTTTCCTTTTTTTCTGTTTCATATTGCACATGTAATTTTGCATATTGTTTATTGCTCTCTTCTGTAAAAATGCTGTCTTTCAGTATTTCACGCTTATCAGCATAAAATAAAGCAGAATCATATCGTCCTGTTAGTTTGAATAATACTGATTTTGTATCAAAAACTTCTTTTAGCTTAGATTTTGCATCCATTTCAATGGCAAGTTTTTCTGCTGCATTCAGATATTCAAGAGCATTTGCAAATTTCTTTTCGTCAATATAAATATGTGAAATGTTGATATAGCTGGTACACAAACCGAATTTATCATCTATTTTCTGTCTGATTTTAACGGCTTCTAAATTCAAATCTAATGCCGTTTGATGATTTTTTGTTTGTTTAAACTTATCTGAAGCTAAATTGGTGTAGTCTATGGCCAATCCGTAATCATCTTCTATTTTTTTCTTTATGGCAATTGATTTCTCCAGATAACTGATGGATTGAGTATAATCTCTTTTTTCACTGTATAGGCTTGCTATGTTGCTGTATGAAACACTCCTACCATATTCATCACTTATTTTCTCTCTAATTTTCATGGCCGCTATGCAATAATCAAACGCTTGTTTATATTGTTTAATGTCGTAATAAATCAAACCGATATTGCTTAGTGTATTGGCTCTTCCTTTTTCTTCTTTCAATTGTGCATATAATTTCTCGGCTTCAAAATATTTTTTCAAGGCGATATCAAACTCTCCTTTATTCCAATAAATCATCCCGATATTATTAATAATTCCGGCTTTTGTTTTCAAACTGTTGGAAGCATCTGCAATTTCATAACCTTTGTTGTAATAATAAAGGGAGGAATCGTAGTTTCCTTTTACATCAAACACAATTCCAATATTATTATATGCTTTTGCAATGCCATTCGGATAATGTTCATCTTCACTCATCTTAATGGCTTTATAAGCCAAGTGCATGGCTTTTTCGGCATTTGTTTCTGCATACGAAAAGCTTTCCTGATTTATAGAATCAATGGCTTTATTTTGCGGCAACTTGACTTGAGCAACAGCTGAAATACAAATGCTGCTGAAATACAAGAGTGTGAATGGTTTTTTCAATAGAATTAGTTTGCATTCTAAAAATACACTTTTCAAAATATAGTTAGGTTTTAAAAATTCAGAATTGCGTATATTTATCAGGTGAAAAAAATTGCTGTTTTTACGTCAGGTGGCGATGCCCCGGGGATGAATGCTGCCATTCGTGCAGTAGTAAGATGCGGTTTGCAAAACAATCTGGAAGTTGTCGGTATTCAAAATGGCTACGAGGGTATGATAGATGGTAATTTTATCACGCTTACTTCCCGATCGGTCGGAAATATAATTCACCGTGGCGGCACGATTCTCAAAACATCCCGTAGCGAAAGATTTCTTACTGAAGCCGGTAGAAAAACTGCTTTTGACCAGCTAAGATTACATCAGATAGATGGCATTGTAGCCATAGGCGGAGATGGAACCTTTAAAGGTGCAACTGTTTTTACACATGAATATGATATTCCATTTATTGGCTTGCCCGGAACAATTGATAATGATTTAGCCGGCACTGAATACACCATAGGCTACGATACTGCCATTAATACGGCTATGCAGTCTATGGATAAAATCAGAGATACAGCTACATCCCATGGTCGTTTGTTTTTTATTGAAGTAATGGGAAGAGATTCCGGGGCTATTGCCTTAGACAGTGGCATTGCTTCGGGTGCAGAAGATATTTTTATCCCTGAAATAAAAACAGATTTGGAAGAGTTTTCTGCAAAATTGCAATTGAGTAAACACAAGGAATCTTATATGATTGTAGTTTCGGAAGGAGATGAACTCGGACATGTAAAGGATATTGCTGAAAAATTTCAGAAAATGCATCCGGAATATGAAATTAAATTTATTGTTTTAGGGCATTTATTGCGAGGCGGCAATCCCACTGCTATCGACAGAATTATTCCTTCTAAAATGGGCATTGCAGCTGTAGAAGCCTTGTTAAATAATGAACGTAATGTGATGATAGGCTGGAAAGAAAACAACTTGCATAAAACAGCATTGACACATGCAATAAAGCGACAGATGGAAATTAATAAGCCTTTATTGGCGGTATTAAATGCCTTGTCTTATTAATAACTATAAATAAATATTATGAGTATACATATTGGAGCTAAGAAAGGAGAAATTGCAGAAATTGTACTGATGCCCGGCGACCCCTTGCGTGCTAAACATATCGCTGAAAATTACCTGACAGATATTACTTGTTATAATGAAGTCAGAAATATGCTGGGCTTTACGGGGTATTATAACGGTAAAAGAGTTTCAGTACAAGGCTCCGGAATGGGTATTCCTTCTATTGGTATTTATGCTACAGAACTTATCAGAGAATATGATGTAAAACGCTTAATACGAGTAGGCACAGCCGGTGCACTGCAACCGCATATCCATGTGAGAGATATCGTTGTAGCCATGTCTGCATCTACTACATCCAATATCAATAACCGGTTTTTCAACGGCACAGACTACTCTCCTACGGCAAATTTTGATTTGTTTATGCAATGTATCGAAGTGGCTAAACAAAAAAACATTCCCATTAAAGCGGGCAATGTATTGAGTTCTGATATCTTTTACGAACCCGACCCGGACTGGTATAAAATCTGGTCTGAGCATGGTGTTCTATGTGTAGAAATGGAAACTTCCATTTTATACACTCTGGCTGCAAAATACAATGTACAGGCTTTGGGTATTTTTACTATAAGCGACAGTCTGTTAAGTAAAGAATTTATTTCTGCGGAAGAACGGCAAAATTCGGTACACCAAATGACTGAATTGGCTTTAGGGCTGGTTTAAAAAAATATATATTCAAAAAAAGGCTGTCCTGATAGGGACAGCCTTTTTTCTATTTGCAGCGTGATTATTACCACATTACATTTCTGTTTTCTTCTGTTTTGTACATGCTGTGTCCCGGCAATACATTAAAGGCTTTGTAAAATGCAGGGAAACTTTGTAAAACGCCATTTACACGATATTTAGCCGGAGAATGTTCGTTTGAAAGTATTTGCATACGCAAGGCTTCAGGACGGGTATTATCTCTCCAGATGATTGCATAATTGATAAAGAAACGCTGGTCGCGAGTTAATCCGTTAATTTTTTTAGTGTCATCAGGACTTGCTTTTTTAAGTGCATTATATGCAATAATCATACCGCCTAAGTCTGCAATATTTTCACCTAAAGTAAGGTTTCCGTTGATATGCAGTGTGTCTATCGGATTGAATACATTATAAGTTTCTACAAATTTTTCTGTCATTGCCTGATAGTTAGCTTTATCTTCTGCTGTCCACCAGTCGTTAAGAGCGCCATCGCCATCAAATTGGCTGCCTTGGTCATCAAATCCATGTGTGATTTCATGTCCGATTACCATACCGATACCGCCGTAATTTACTGCATCATCTGCATTTGCGTAGAAGAAAGGCGGCTGTAATATAGCTGCAGGGAAAACGATTTCATTCATGGTTGGGTTATAATAGGCATTCACAGTTTGCGGTCCCATTCCCCATTCTGTACGATCTATTTTATCTAATTTTAATCTGTTTATTACACGCAGATTTTCTGTATATGCAGCATTAAGTACATTTTGCACATAAGGTTGATCTTTGATATCCATCGTGCTGTAGTCTATCCATTTATCCGGATATCCGATTTTTACGTCAATTTTATTTAATTTATCCAAAGCTTTCGCCTTTGTAGCTGTACCCATCCAGGATAATTGTCCAATTCTTTCTGCTAAAGAAGCTTTAATGTTTTTGATTAATTCAGCTGCACGGGATTTTGCTTCCGGTGAAAAATTTGTTTTTACATATTCTTGCCCAATAATGTCGCGAATAGAACCTTCTAAAGCATTCGACACTCTTTTCCATCTTGGCTGCATCACTTTTATTCCACTCATAGTAGTGCCGTAAAAATTGAAACGAGCCATTTCAAAATCGCTGCTTAAATATCTTACAACACTATTCATCAATTGAAAGTCTAAGTAAGATTTCCATTCTTCTTTACTAATACTTAAACGCAAATCGTTGAGTCCTTTTAAGTATTCCGGTGAATGAATAACAATATTTTTAGGAGAAATTTTCATTTCATCAAAAAACGATTTCCAAGATAAATATGGATATTGTGTATTCAACTGATCAATCGTCATTAAATTGTATGTTTTCACCGGATCACGCATTTCTACTCTGTTCATTGAAATGGCAGCAATAGCATTTTCTACTTTCCACACATTTTCCATTTGCTGTGCAGGTGTAAGGTTTCCCGGAATTTTGGCTATTTCAAAAATTTGAGTAATATATTTTTTATAAGCAGCAATCAGATTTTTAGATTTTTCATCAGTTCTGGTATAATAATCTTTATCCGGCAAACCCAAACCTCCTTGTGACAAGTATAAAATATATTGTGACGTGTTTTTTGCATCTACATCAATATTATATCCTATTGGTGTACTTAAATTATGCATGCCTAATTTGGAGATAAACGCAGCAAAATCATTATCATTTTTGATATTA
>CAZPBT010000004.1:0-40616 GCA_964584555.1 uncultured Chitinophagales bacterium | reverse complement strand
AATTACTGAATTCTTCTTTTATTTTTTTTCTTTCTTCATTACCTGCATGCGGATTTTTCTTATACTCTTCCAAATTCGTATCTTTCAAGATACCATGTCTGAAACGTTTAGGTCTGAGCGGAAGATTATTATCTTCCATCAGTGTATGATAAGTTTGGTTGAGCGCTAATTCATACTTAGAAGAATTGAACTCAATTTTTGCATCAGCTGAAGAATAAGATGCAATGCCATTTACATAAGCAACAGCGCCATAAACATTTTTACCTACACCGTCACCGGCTTTGCCTGCTTTTTCTCTTCCGTAACCCAAAGCAACTGCAATTGTATTTGGTGCTTGTCCGAATTGAACAACAACCGGTAAATCTTTAAACGTTTTACCATTAATAGTTACATTAGCAGTTTTTACTCTTTTATCAGAAGGCATGATTTCTTCATCAGAAAATCCTTTAGCCTTTGCATAAGAATAAGGTATCGTTACATAGTTATCCCAAGTAACTTTTGATATCGGGTCCGGTAATTCTTGCAAGAATGCATTATTCGCCAATTCGCCGTCACCTACACCTATTTTCTGATAGATTACAGCTTCCATTCCATTAGCAGCAGTTACCGGAGTAATGGCTGCAATTGCACTTCCGGCGTTAGCAGCAGCACCGCCACCAGTACCATCAGTACCTAAAAATCCTGCCTGAACTGCGTTTTGATAATTTCCTCCAGATAAAGCGGCAATTTCATTTTCAGCAAACGCGGCAATTGGTGTCGTATCACCAGCCCAAGTCATCAACGTTTCTGCTACCTGACGAGTACTGAAAATGGTATTAATAGTTGGCTGAACAAAACCGTAAAATCCTGTTTTTGGATTAATTATATCCCAAGATTCCAGATAATGTGATTCCGGACATAAATAAGTACAGAACTGAGCTGTTTCATCCTGCCTGTCAGCCGTAGATACTGAAAGTTCAGCACCTTTTATAGCATTTTTGAAAATATCTGTATAGGCAGTATTATATACAGGATTAGCCCCTAAGAAAATAATGGCTTTATATGCTCCTGCTTTCAAATCATTTGCTAAAGCAGCTAAAGCTTCATCATTTCCAGATTTTAAGTTGTATGTAGTAGCAGTATCAACAACTGTTCCGTAGTTACCTAAGACACTGTTAATTGCATTTACCAATAATTGAATTTGTACATCATTAGTACCTGAAACCACTACAGAGCGTCCTTTTGATGCCAATAAATCTTTAGCCGCTTTGTCAATACCTTCATTAGTTTCTTTTACAGAAACAGCAGCACTGCCACTAATACTTCCACCCACTTTTGCCAACAGGTTAATTAAAGCTTGTTTTTCTTCAGATGGTTTAATTTGAAATCTGTAATCCGCATTAGCTCCTGTTAATGTAGCCACCGATTGAAACTGATAATGGCGTGACATTTTAGGATTAGTTTTGCTCGGAACACGATTAGCTATATATTTCTTAGCATTTTCCACATTGGAAATACCCGTTCCTATAAAATCACTGTTAAAGCCAACAATTACATCAGCTTTGTCATAATGAATTGTAGGAATAATTGGTGAGCCTAAAGAAATCTGATTTGCTTTACGTGTTGCATAAGCAGATACGGCATCATAACTCACAACATTAGTTGTAGGATATTTAGCCACAAATTTTTCGATTGCCTTTTTAGTCAGTACAGATGTAACCGTTCCAGTAACCAATGCAATTTTGCCGCCGGATTGTGCAATTGCACTTAATTTTTGCGTAATCTCAGCATCTGCTGTTTTCCAGTCTGTTTCTTTTCCACCTTTCAAAGGTTTTTTGGCTCTGGTAACATCATACAATCCCAAAACTGATGCTTGAGCATGCGCATTGGTTCCTCCTAATGTCAAAGGCGAATCATTATTGCCTTCAATTTTTATAGGACGACCTTCGCGCGTTTTTACTAAAATATTGACAAAATCAGTACCATTGCAATAGGTTGATGCAAAGTATTCTGCTACACCCGGAACAATTTCAGGAACTGCTTTTCTTAAATCTATCGTGTAAGGAATTGCTTTTTTAACCGGAATCTGGCAGGCAGAAGATAATGCAGCTATTGAAACGCTGAAACCCATTGCTTTTAAGAAATCTCTACGGTTAGAGCCGAACTCTGTTACATCATTTTCGTCGCTGTTGATATGAAACTCATTAGCGGCTTGTTCTTTATATGCCGGAGTTTCATTCAACTCATCTAAACTCGACCAGTATTTTTTGTTACTCATTATTAGGAATGTTATAACGATTTATACAAATAATTTTTAATTAATAGTGGCATTTTTGACAATCAGTACCTCCAACGTCTGCTACCGTAATCTTGTCTTTTTTACCTTCTTTCAGCTCTTTTTGATAGCGTTGGAAAATAGAGTAGTATTTATTGTCATTAAATTTCACTTCAGTTTGACGGTGGCAATTGATACACCATCCCATAGAAAGCGGTGCAAATTGTTTCATCACTTCATATTCTTCTACTTTTCCATGACATGTTTGACATTTAATACCGCCAACTTTATAGTGTTGTGAGTGGTTGAAATAAACGTGATCCGGCAAGTTGTGAATTTTCACCCATTCTATATTTTTAGGTTCACGAACAAATTTTGCCTGATCAGGATCCCATCCTGCGTAATCATAAATTTTCTTGATTTCATCTTTTCCGTATTTCGGACCTGTATTGACTGCTTTATGGCAGTTCATACAAATTTGTGTTCCAGGAATACTTGCGTGACGGCTTTTTTCCACTCCGATATGGCAATATTGACAATCTATTTGGTTTTGTCCTACGTGTAGGGCATGAGAGAAACGAATCGGCTGATCGGGAGCATAACCTTGAGAGCGACCTAAATCAATAGCCCCGTTAAAGATGTTGAACACTAATAGTACTGAACCCAACAACAGAGCTGTCTTTTTAAAACGTGAACCGAAGAATGGTTTTGCTTCCGGCTCTGCAACACCTTCTTTAGCATTTACTATTTTATTCAGTTTGGAAACGATATTCCAAAGCACTAATGCTAATACTGCCAACAAGACAATCAGGAAATAGAAAATACCCGTATTTGATTTGGGTGCAGTTTGAGCAGCAGTGCCAGCATCTGCGCCGGCTGCAGGTTGTTCTACTACTGCGCTGTTTTTTACATATAAAAAGATGTCTTGTACTTGTTCTTTAGTTAGCTGAGGAAAGGCAGTCATCGCAACTTTATTGTTTTCATTGAAAACTTTGTTTGCGTAGGCATCGCCTGAGCTGATTAATTTTTGTGAGTTTTGCACCCACGCTACTAGCTTGTCTTCACTTTCCCATCTGTCCCATGAGCCCATTAAAGCCGGTCCGACTAATTTGGAATCAATTTTGTGGCAAGAAGCACAGTTAGCCTTAAACAAGTCCTGACCTTTTTTTACCTTATCAACGCCGGCGGCATCCGAAGCCTGAACATCAGGTACGGCAAAAGCTGCTTTTATTTGGTTAGTAAAAAATAGGGATAGGATTAACGCTATAAGAGAGAGGGAAACTCTGATTGTTTTGAATTTATACATTACACCTGAAATTTTCTCGGTTGCAAATATAACATTCGTAATTCTAAGTAGTATAAAGTGTGGAAAAATGTTATTTAGAATGAGTTTAATTAGCCGTGCAATCATCTTAAAATCAGTCAGATGTAAAATGTATGATTTAAATCATGCTCGCAATTTAATTTAGAATTAACATTTATTTGGTTAAAAATGCAAAAAGTGCGGAACTTTTGGAAATGAAAGTGAGTTGGCATTATTTTTTATGTCATTTATCATGACGTATTTCTATTTTTGCAGTTGAATAATTTGTATTATGAAAAAAAATCATATCCTTCTTTTATTTTTAAGCATGTTGCTCTTGTCTTGCCACACTATTAAACGCAGTTTTGAACACAGAGACTATGACAGTGTGGTCGATCAGTTTTTAAAACTGGAACATTATGAGGACGATGATTTAAAATACTTTGAACAAGCCTATAAAAGTGTACTTGCACGTGATAAAGAAAAAATAGACAACCTGAAAACACTAAATAGCGATGGAAGTAAATGGGAACAAATATTCGATTTGTATACACTCATCAGCAAACGTCAAAATGATTTACTCCGCTTATTACCGCTTCATTATTCTGACGGGACAAAAGCCGAAATAGAAGTATTTAATATGTCATATGGTTTAGAAGAATCGAGACAGAATGCGGCAGAAGTATATTATGAACAAGGCTTGAAATTATTGCGTTCGGGATTGAAAAGCAGTATCAGACAGTCGGTTGATTATTTTACTGCTTCCAAGAAATTTTATATTAACTATAAAGATGTGAATGAACTCATCAATGAAGCCAGAATAAAAGGAACAAATTTTGCTTTAATCGTAGTTGATTATCCTACAGGGCTTCAGTTTCCTCCTGATTTTGCTTCGAGCATCCTTAGCAGCATTTCCATCAATAATACCAGTGAGTGGCTGAAAATTCATTATAATAAAGTGGACAGCATTTCATATGATTACGTCATCAAACTTAATTTGTACCAGCTCAACTTGTCTCCGGACAATGTGAAAGAAATTATCACCACTGAACAAAACACAATACAAGATGGCTGGCAATATGTTTTAGATTCCAGAGGCAATGTAAAAAAAGACAGTTTGGGCAATGACATTAAAGAACCGAAATACATAAAAGTATATTGTGATGTAAAAGAAACTCGCATGAATAAAACAGCACAGATATTAGGAGATGCTACAATTTATGAAGCATATTCCAAACAAATTATGAAGCAGTCAAAATGTTCAGGCAATGCCATATTTAATTACAGCTATTATCAAATCAACGGGGATAAACGGGCATTAAGTGTTTCAACATTAAATAAACTCAACTATCCTCCGCAAAATTTCCCGAGCAATTACGAGATTATAGATTTGTGCAAAAAGGAATTGACCAACTGCTACCAAAGCTTTGTATCTGCCAATTATAATCAGTTGACTTACGCCCATTAGCATGATTTCGGGCTTAAAGCATTATGCGAGTTATTTGTTTGAAATTCCGGTAGAAGAGCTGGAAAGCCAATATAGTGGAGTGATTAATGTAAGTTATCACCGGGGCACTTATAAGCTGAGCACGCATCACGTTATTTATTCATTTGGGAAATACTATACTTCGTTTTCCATTCCATTTAAAACATTGCAAATCCATCATTTGCCTTTAAAGTCTGTTTTGGTATTAGGCTTAGGCATAGGCAGTGTCATTAATCTGTTAGAAACAAATGACAGTATTGAAAACATTGATGCTGTGGAAATAGATGAAGTTGTTATCGAGTGTTCAAAAAAATATTTACAATCGAAACACAAGAGCAAAATCAACTATTTTGCAGAAGATGTTTTTTTATTCTTAAAACGAACTCATTTATCGCAATACGACTTAGTATTATTTGATGTTTTTATTGATGACCAAACACCTATGGAATGTCTGGATGTTTCGTTTTTGAGCAAATTGAAGAACTTAGTAAAACCAGGAGGAATTTTATTATTCAGCAAACTGCATGAAAGTGCACATTCAAAAATTGAGAATACACAGTTTTCATTTTCCTTTCAGTCTGTGTTTGAAGAAAGCTTTACGATTTCAGCTCCCGGCAATTTAATTTACTGCTGGAGAAATGAAGTCTAACAAAAAATAAATAATCCTCAATACTATTCTCTAAAAACTTACCCATTATTGTTTCAAAGCTATCTTTTCAAAAAAATCTTTCTTTTTTCTTCTCGAAATTTCAAGCTTACTTCCATCACTCAGTAAAACGGAATAGGAGCCATTGATGTTTATAATGTTTTTTATTTTGGCTAAATTAATGATGGACTGTCGGTGAACCCTGAAAAAATTCAGTGCATCAAGTGTAGTTTCATACGTTGACAAGGTTTTGGAAGAAGTAATTTTTTTATTATTTTCCATATAAAAAACAGTGTAATTACTTTCTGCTTCGAGGTGAATTATTTCATCGGCATTCAGCAAGAGTACACCATCATAAGTATTGATAAGAATTTTATTGGCCTGTTGATGGTGAGAAGTAAAATCTTGCATGCGCTTTTCAAGCTCTTCAGTTCGTGCTAATCGTTCATAAATTTGCAAACGTTTTTTTACCTTTTGTAGTGCATTGATCAGTTCCGATTTAGTAAATGGTTTAAGCAAATAATCAGCGGCATCTTTTTTTATTGCTTCCAATGCAAACTGGTCAAATGCTGTAATAAATATTACTTCAAATATTCCCAGATTATCCTCATCCAAACTGTTCAGCATATCTATACTGTTTCCATCAGGCAATACAACATCCAATAAAAGTAGTTGAGGATTGTATTTTAAAATTGACTCACGAGCTTGTCTTAAAGTAGAACAAGTATCGAGCAAATGGATATTTGCACCGATATCCAACAGCATATCTGTTATAGACTCTTTAAAGAGTGGATCATCTTCTACTAGTAATGTTGTTATCATTGTCTGTTTAGCAAAGTAAAGTTAATTACAAATTTTCATTTATTTGAATATTATTTTTAAAAATAATGCCTGTTTATTGCTACATGCTATTTTTTTATCTTTGGTACAGATTTCGTATGTTTATTGTTGAATAGAGAAAACATGTCAAATATTATAGTACTGGATAAAGGAGATTTACTGATTGCCGAACCTTATATGAAAGATCCGGCATTTAAACGCACGGTAACCTTATTATGCGAACACGAAAAAGATGGCAGTATAGGTTTAGTCCTAAATCGTCCTTCCATTTTTAAAGTAAATGAAATGATACCAAACTTCCCACATTTCGAGGCGACCGTCTATTATGGAGGGCCCGTAGGTATGGATCGTCTTAATTATCTGCATGCCTATGGCGATTTACTGGAAGGATCTTTAAAAGTAACAGAAAATATTTATTGGAACGGCAATTTTGACCAGTTGAAATCTCTGGTAAAAGATCGCAGAGTCATGCCGCAAAATATAAAATTTTTTGCCGGCTATGCAGGCTGGGGCGATGGGCAACTTGCCGAAGAAATGCAGGAAAACAGCTGGATAGTTTGTAAAGATTATCCAGAAATTTTTAAAATGAGTGAATATATGTGGCAGGAAGTGCTCATTAAAATGGGAGGTAAAAATAAACTGATTGCGCAATTGCCGGAAGACCCAAATCTAAATTAAGTACATCATGTTTACAGGAATTATTGAAAATATAGGTGAAATAACACAACTCAACCGAAAAGGAGATAATCTGATTATCACTGTTAAATGCGCTTTTTCTAATGCGTTGAAAATTGACCAAAGCGTTGCTCATAATGGCGTTTGCCTGACAGTGGTATCCAAAACAAATACAACACATACCGTAGTAGCCATAGATGAAACGCTACAAAAAACAAACTTGAACAACCTGAAAATTGGTGATAAAATAAACGTAGAGCGCGCCATGTCTGACAACACAAGATTTGACGGGCATATAGTGCAAGGTCATGTAGACCAAACCGCTGAAATATATGATATAGAAGAAAAAGAAGGAAGCTGGAACTTTACCGTTAAGTTTATCAAGAAACCTAAATTCACGCTGGTGGACAAAGGCTCGGTTTGTATTGATGGTGTTTCTCTCACCGTTGTAAAGGCTAAAAAAAGAAAATTTATCGTCTCAATTATTCCCTATACTTTCCGGCATACCCTTTTTCATACCTATAAAACAGGTACAGTAGTAAACATCGAATTTGATGTGATTGGCAAATATGTGGAAACACTGATAAAGAAATACAGGTAGCTTTTACACTTATTAACGAAATTATAGCAAAATAGTTAGGCTGAATTCCTATTTAGCAAATTGAATTCGTATTTTTGCGCTCTTATATAATTTTGTTTTGAGAGATTGTCTGATAATAATGCCCACTTATAATGAAAAGGAAAATATTGCTACAATATTACCTTTTGTGCTTAATCTTTCAGACAGATTTGAGATTTTAATTGTTGATGACGGTTCACCTGATGGCACTGCAGACATTGTAAAATCGTTGATGAAGGTACACGAGGGAAAAATACATTTACTGGAACGCAAAGGCAAATCGGGTTTGGGTACGGCATATATCACCGGGTTTAAATGGGCATTGGATCATCATTATTCCTACATCTTTGAGATGGATTCTGACTTTTCACACCCACCTGAAAAATTGCTGGCATTATTAGATGCCTGTGAAAACAAAGGTGCTTATCTGGCGGTAGGTTCGCGCTATGTTAAAGGCGGTGATGTAAAAAACTGGTCGTGGGACAGGTTGTTTTTATCTTGGTTTGCCTCAAAATATGTGCGTATTATCACCGGCATGCGGATAAAAGATACGACTGCAGGCTTTGTTTGTTATCGCAGAGAAACGCTGCAACACATCAATTTCGACAATATTACGTTCGTAGGCTATGCCTTTCAGATAGAAATGAAATTAGCTGTATGGATGCTTGAATTAAAAGTGATAGAAGTGCCCATTACATTTAAAGACAGAGAATTGGGTACCTCAAAAATGAGCGGTGGAATTATAAAGGAAGCCGTTTGGGGCGTGTTGCAAATGAAATGGGCCGTATTAAAGAATAAGTATATTTACAACAAATAAGAAATCACGAATACGACAATCAGGGGCTGCCTTCGGCAGCCCCTGATTGTTTTCAACCCCCATATTAATCTTTAACAAACTTTCCTTGTTGTAATTTACCATCTGCATCTTTATACATAATAATATATGTTCCTCTTGCTAAATTGGAACAATCTATACTGTGTTTACTTATGCCTTTGGTAAGTGTTGCATTTTGAGAAATCATTTCCTGACCTAGAATATCATAAATAGTTAAGTTTACATCTATATTTTCGGTAGACTGTATGTCTATATTTATAATATGACTGGTAGGATTCGGATAAATTGCGGCTAGAACATTACTATGCACCTCATTCACTTTAATATTAATTACTTGACTGTATGAATATGTACCATCTAAGTCTGTAATTTTCAGTCGGTAGAAATTATTCCCAATGAGAACTGATTCATCAAAATATTGATAGCTCAAACTTGTGTTACTATTTCCTGCAGCATTTGTTTCGCCTAAATATGTCCAGTTATTGCCATCAGCAGATTCTTCAATAATAAATTTTGCAGTATTTATTTCGGAAGAAGTCACCCAATTTAAACGATTCCGTTCACCTTCATTGGTACCGGTAAATGATACTAATTCTACAGGTAAAACTTCATAAGGAAAACGTACAGGATGTATATAAAAGGTAGAGAAAGTATCAATAATAAATGAAACCTGATAATCGGAGTTGTATGTATTAAATAAAGGAGTTGTCCATGTTGCATTTCCTCCGTAATATCCGTTTCCGCCAGGCAACATAACTCCGCCCGGTCTGTTATTTTGATTCAGAATATTATCAGGTCCGTCAAAAGCGCCACCGCCTCCACCCGGCCACTTACTTACTTGTAAGGCAGTCGGTAAACTGAATTGATAAGGTGTTCCAGTTGCCGCAGTTTTCAAATTATTATATTCTGCAGCTGTAAAATAGAGTGTTACCATGGCGTGTAAATTCGGATTTTGAGGTTTTATCGTCCAATACCTATCTAAATAAGGCATGTAATCTCCATAGTGATTAGTAATTACTCTCGGCGATGGTGCGATATTCGGCACCGGTATTCTTAAACAAACTTCTGTTTCACCTAATGATGCTGTTGAATATGAAGGACTGTTCGGAGTTGTAGTTGTATTATTCAAGTCTGTAATTTTTAAAATTATTTTCCCTGAATAGTCCAGATAATAATAAGTATTACCGTCAACTACAGGGCATAAATAACAACCCAAAGTATCTTGAGATATAACACTCAGATTTTGTGTAGTATTTAATAAGATGGTTACATCTTGAAATGCAGTACATGTTCCATTTGTAACTGTCCAACGATAAGTATTATTAGTAGATGACCATGGAATATTAACAACTGAAATAGTTTGATTAGTACCCGGTGGAATATCCGGTGAATTAGAAGCTCCTGAAACTTGAGACCAAAGCCCTGTACCTATAGTAGGCGTAGCAGCTGTTAAAATTGCAGAAGGTGTAGTTCCGCAATATATTATATTATCAATTCCTGCTGATGCTGTTGGTTGCTCATATACTGTCCATGCTGCATCTGAAGGTGCAAATAAGGTATCACAGTTTCCGGTAGAACGAACACAGCGATAGGCAACTTTTATTATCGTAGTACCTTGTAAAGCAGTTAGTACTGGCAGCGTATTTGACCAACCCGACCAAATAGAACCATTATCGGTAGAATAATTGTAAATATAACCGCATGTTTGTGAAGTTGCAGTTGTTGCTCCACCACCACCTCCTGTTGGTGTTGCAATTGTAAGTGTTCCACCTGTACAAACTGTAGCTGAGTTTGGTACTTTTACCGGGGCATTCGGAGCTGTCATTGCTGGATAAACAATAACAGAGTCATAGACAGAAACTGACCAACCGCAGCATTTATCAAAAGTTCTGTATCGTATTTGGTATACAACGCTGTCTGTAGATGTATTTGTAAATACGTTTACATTTCCGGGATCTTCAGTCGTATAAGTAGCAATTGGAGCTGGTGCAACTAAACCGGTAATGCTTCCGGGGTATAGCTGTTGAATCACCCATTCATATTGCTGACCGGCTGAATTTGGATTACTTGGTGTACTTTGTAAGTTGACGGTTTCGCCACTACAAATACGGGTAATTCCATTTTCTTCCGGAGTAACTAATATACTTGGTTTTTGACGAATATCTTTTATGCGAATAAAATCATCCCATTCAAAATCTCCAACTAATTTAATTCCGTATTTTCCAACATTGTTATAAGCTACTTTTAAATCCGTAACAGCTCCAATTACATTACTAGTGCTTCCTGTTACAGGAGTAATATCAGACATTACAACGGGATTCCCCATATTGACTAAATCAAATGCATTTCCACCGGACTTGGTTAATAACACCTGAGAATTTGTACATCCTCTTCTATAATTTGCTTTAAGTGTGTTAGTAGTGGTTAATGAATTTAAGACAAAATTTACAACAGGAGAATTTACTTGTATAAGACCTGAAGACAATCCTGCCGCACCGGGCTGCCCATCACCGCCTTTACCACCGGCACCACCACGTCCTCCTTGTCCGCCAGCGCCTACTTCACAATTACCACAAACCCTTCCTGTACTGCAACCTGTAGTTCCACTTGTTCCGGCACTTAATGAATTTCCGGCAGTTAAGGATATGTTATTTCCACCTCCACCACAACCGCCTGTTCCACCATTGCCTCCACTGCCTCCTGTTCCTAAATTTCCTCCTGCACCGGCAGCTCCGGGGGTATAATTTGGATATTCAATTGTAATATTTCCTCCATAAACATAATACGTAACAGAAGTACCACCTCCCCATCCGCCTGTACCAACGGTGCCACCTTCTCCTCCACCACCGCCACCGCCGCCATCGCTTCCGGTTCCATCTACTACCCAAGTACCACCTTGTCCGGCACCAGCACCTCCACCTTCACCGCCTCCACCTCCATAGCCATCACTTACGCCTGAAGCAGATTGCCCGTTGGGTAAAATATAAAATGAGTAACCATTTGCATTTGCAGGTGCTGTAGTTGAGGCATCTGTACCATTTGCTCCAGCAGAACCATCTTGTCCTTTTCGTCCATCTCTGTCACAATTTGTTCCTGAACCTGAACTTCCTCCACCGCCTCCATAGCTAATACCTCCAGCACCTCCATTTCCTGTATTTCCACCAGTTCCTCCATTTCCACCACCTTGACCATTACGCGCTTCTCCGGCACCACCGGCACCACCTCCGCCTCCGCCACCATGCCTATTGTTGTTAGAAGTCTGTCCAGCTCCACCAGGGTTTCCACCATCAGGTGTGCCTGACGATGACAAACCACCTCCACCTGCTGCACCGCCACCAATACTTGAGCCATTACCGGCACCTCTTCCCCCATTACCACCATAATTGCTCGTATTATCATCATCACAGTCACCAGCTGCTCCATTATTTCCGTTTTCACCTGAATAACCATTCGTTCCATTTGTACCATTAGCTCCTTGCCCTGCTTGTCCAGTAATAACGATTACTCTGTTAAAATTTATGGTATTTGAATTCCTTATATACACTCCAAATACAGAATTACCGCGGTTACTTGTCGGCGTAGAGCCTACAGCAGTACCTGAACTTATTCCATTATTTGTTCCTGCCTTTACAAAAAATTGTAAATCTTCAATCACGACATTGGAGATGTTTATAATATCTAATCCTTTATAAAATCCGACTGTTGTTCCTGATGCTCCATCATAAGCAGCAGTTTCCAAAGCAGAGTTAATGTGAAAAATAGATTTTGCATTGGTTACTTTTCTCCAGTCACCATTAGTAGCATCTATCTCATAACCACCGTCAACAATTAAACCTATACCACTGGCAGATGCCGGCACTGTGATTTTAGTAGTGGTAGCAGCATAATTTCCATTAAGCAGGCGGATATGATTATTTTCGCCGCTTGCGGTATTGAGTGCTTTTTGTAAAGTGGCATAAGGTAATGAAGTAGAACCATCACCTGTAGCATCATTTCCGGTAGGCGAAACATTTATATAATTACAGGTTGTACCCACTACTTTCACGATACATGTTGTATTTGCCGTAGCGCAACCGCCACCCGACACCGTAAGTGTAATGGTATAGGTTTGTGGTGTAGATGGAAACGTAATTGGAATACTTGCGCCTGTATTTCCGCTCGGGAATACAACACCGGCAGACGGAGATACTGACCATGTATATGTAACTGCCGAACCGATTGCTGAAATACCAGGCGAAGGTGTTGCAGAAAACGTATAAGTACCGGATGGTACAGAACCGCCACATGCAGTACTTACAATTGGAGGTGCATAAGGCAAATAGGTTACGCGCTGGCATCCTGAATAGGAAACGGCATATCGTCCACCTGAAGAAGTTTTACTACCGGTACCATTTCTATTGTAAACTGCTAAGCGATATATTCTGGTTCCTGGAGTTTGTGGAACAGTATAAGATGAACAAATTGCACCTGAGATATTTGTCCAGTTTGCTGTTGCCGGACAAATAGGTGCTCCTGTGGTCGTTACATCTGCCACCTGCCATTGGTAATATGTAGCATTGGTAGTAGATGCAGGTGTAAGCGTTAGTGCAGTACCTACACATCTTAAATAATCGGCATCAGGCATATTAGCTGATGGATTGGCAATATTCCATCTGTACTTTAAACGTACAATCCAACTTGAATACTGGCTGCCACTTAACCGTACCGGAATTTCCACAAAATTATCTGTATTAGGTGGGCTATTTCTCCAGTTTAAATTAAATGTACCTGTTGCTCTGTCGTCATCACCTTGCCAAGATACAGTAATACCTAAAACAGTTACCGAACAATTTGGATTGTAGTTATTGTCCCAGTTGGCATCACCGCAGGGTACATAGGTATTACCAAAAACAGTCTGGGTAAAACCATCTTCTTCCCATAAGTCATATTCAATATCTACAGATTCCATATTTTGATCTGCAGTTAGGTAAGATTTAGAAAATATTGTCGTATTCGCAGGATCATTCCATTTTGGTATATTTTGGTTAATATGTATAGCTGATGCGCCCCAAGCAGGCATAGCTCCTGTGATATTATCTTTCGTTCTGAACTTTAATCTCAAATCTTCATCACCTGCCACACCTGTACCACAACCTAATCCTCCATCCCAATCTACATCGCTAAAAACTTTATCAAATTCTACAGTAAGTGCAATCGGACTTGCATTTGAACCGTCCGAATATTTTGGTGATGAGCATGTCGGCAAAAGTGGATCTATCCAATCCCATTGGTAGGCAAAAGCTACAGAATAAGAATGTTCATCTTGAGGATTTATTACAAAAGGTTGCGTGATATTAATTTTACCGGGTTCTGCACCTCTAAACAAAACACCAGTCCACTGACCGGAACCCAAATATTCATCAGAACTTGCACAGATGCCAAACAAACAACAACACTGGTCATAAATATTATAAGTACCTTGTCCGCAATCCAGCAATCCGCTACTCTCGCAATCTTCTTCAAAGGCCTCTGACATGATTACTTCAAATTGATTGGGGACTAAAGTAGCCGGATACGAATTATCAATAATTTTATAGCCACTTGCTACACCATCGTAAGACATTGCTGCCGGTGTGGGTGTAAACTGACTGGCATCGTAATAGCGATTATTATCACCGCTAAATGCAATATTATAAGAATTGGAATAAGCAAAACCGCCACTACCATCCGGTATGCGGCAACGTACTCCCTTAAAGCGATATTCCTGATTGCCAATTTCGCCACAATTAGAATTAGACCAAACTTTATGTATCCAAACACGAAGTCGGATTCTGCCGTCATTATAATTTTGAGCCTGGACATAAATGCCTGAAAGCAATAAAAAAATCAGACTTAAGGTTATTTTGTAAAATTTATAATTCATGGTATTTGGTTTTTAAGTTTATTAATTTGAGTTTCCAACAGGTATATCAAATAATAGCCTATAAGTATCATTGTTGAATTTCAGGAATGTTAGTGTACGGCTACGAACTGCTTTTTGTGGGCCACAGCTGCCATAGATATTAAATTTTAACCCTTTAATATCTCCGCAACCATTAATTTCATAACCTTTTCCAAAATTTAGTGATTTTAAATTACGAAAGAAAGAGACCACAAGATGAAATTGCTTTTCTAACCGATTCGCTGTCATGTTTTGTTCTATATCCGTTATACAGTTGGGATTTTCTATTTTCAATTTTGTCACTATAGAATCCATCTCATGCTGAGATATTAATAATTCAATATAAAGTGCAGAATCATTTTTAATAATTGCCTTTGAATATCTCTCAATAAAATGGTTATTCCATGAGCTGTCAATAGTTACTGACTGTGCTGACACATCAGACGAAAAACAAATTAAAAATGCGCTTAGGCAAATTGTAAAAAATTTTAGCATTCAATTACTTTACATTAAATTTATGTAAAAATCACAAAGCATGCAATAGCAAAAAAATATATAACTTATTGAAGATGAATTATTTGCTTGAAGCCTAAACTTCTAGCTTCTCAGTAAACTCTTTAAAAGCAAGACCGGGTTTTTCTGCTTTCATAAAATATTCGCCCATTAAAAATCCTTGAAAGCCGTTATTTCTAAAATGCATAAGTGTTTCAACTGAAGAAATGCCACTTTCTGCAATTTTGGTAAAATCTTTACCCAAATAGTTTGCCATTCGTATCGACTGTGCAATATCTACTTCAAATGTTTTCAAATTGCGGTTGTTAATTCCAACCATATCCACTTGATGATATACATGATTAAGTTCGGTTTCATCATGCAGTTCAAGCAATACTTCTAAACTCAAATCATGCGCTAAATTGGTAAAATCACGAACTTGATGTGGGGAAAGTATAGCTGCAATCAGCAATACTACATCGGCACCCCATGCTTTGGCTTCTATAAACTGATATTCATCTATCATGAAATCTTTTCGCAATAAGGGAATTGAAATACTGTTGCGTGCAGTTGAAAAATCCGTATAACTTCCTCCGAAAAATAATTCATCCGTCAAAACTGAAACTCCTGCTGCACCATATTCTTCGTATGATTTTACGACATCTTCTACTTTTGCATTCTTATTTATAATTCCTTTTGAAGGCGATTTTCGTTTAAACTCCGCAATAATTCCGGTAAGATCCTCTATTTGTAATCTGTCTTTTAAGGAATAACAATTTCTCTTAAACAATTCTTCTCTTTCCAAATCCCGGACACTTTTCTGCGACTTGCTATTCGCAATATATTCCTTTTTATAGGCTGTTATTTGTTCGAGTATATTCAAGCTGATGGATGTGATGATTATTTAGCATTTTCTTTTTTGCGCTGAGCCAAACTCATACCGATACCGAAAACCATGATAAAACAACCGAGCCATAAGACATTTATCATCGGGAATCTGATAGCTTTCATGATAATAAACTTATGTCTTTTCAAATTCATCACCAATTCAAATTTATTTTCTTCAGGAATAATTTTAGTTATGGCAATCTTGCCTTCGCCATCATGTAATGCACCCGATATGCTTGTTGCCATCACTTCACGAATCAAATAAACAGGCTCAATAATGTAATTTGTATCCAGATTATAATAGTGAAGTTTGGCACTGATGGCAATATCTTTAGGTTGTTTTTGGAAATTGGGTATGGTAGCATCCGGATTTATTCCTTCAAATACCATATAGGCATTTGATAAAGGAATTGTATCATGCACCGATACGGAAACTGTGCGTTCCATTGTAGAATCCGGCTGAGTACCATCATCGTTTAATGGCGATGCAGTGATATGTGTATATAAATCAGAAAACAAAGTTTTACGTGTAGACGGTACCGGATTGTTTCCCATTTTACTATTGAGCAAAATATTTGGATAGAGTGTAAATGTATTTATGATTTGTTTTTGCTTATTCAGTTCATCGTAACGAACTTTAAAATAGATATGTTTACCTGCCATGGAGTCACCTAAATAAGTTACTCGGTATTTATTCATCATCGCAGGTTCATTTTCATACAAGAGTACGTTCTCTGCACTTTCTTCAGGAGTAAACCCATCCCCATAATCCATACCGGTCGTATTTAAAGATACAGGTTCTTGTTTTCCTTGAGAAATTACAATACCGATAAGCATAATTGCAAAACCAATATGAGCAACATTTCCCCCGGCAATATTCCATTTTCCTTTTATGACCTGAAAAATATATTGGGTATTGGCTAAAATACTGAAACTTGCAAAAAAAGCCAGCAGCAGATAATCTGCCCGGTTTAACTTAAAGATTAATGCCATAACTACTGTCAAACCTAAGGCTCCTAACGCAGCCAAAAACAGTACTTTAAATAATTTGGTTTGCGAATCTTTTTTATACTTAAGATATTGCACAAAAGCAGCACCTAAAGCTACTAATGCAGCCATCCATATTTGTACATTATTATAATGGGCTATGATATTACTGGGTGGAGCAAACTTAGTTCCGAAAGTCTTGTTAATAACTGGAAATGAAGTAAGTACTATGATATGTAAGGCTGCGAAAATGAGAATTAAAGTGCCGATAAACATCCAAAATTCTCTGGATGAAATATCTTCTTCTACCTCCACAGCCGGTACTTCACGTTTTCTGGAAATCAACAAATATAAGGACGGAACTATGAAAGCAACCATAATAGAGATAAGCAATCCACTCATACCCAAATCAGTAAATGAATGTACGGAAGCATCACCCAAGATGCCACTCTTTGTCAAAAAGGAAGAATACAAGACCAACAAAAAGCAAACAATAAACAAGACATACGTAGTAAAAAGTGAGTGTCCGGTATGTTTATAAATCAATAGTGTATGAACTGCTCCGGCTAAAATCAGCCATGGAACAAGCGAAGCATTTTCAACAGGATCCCAAGCCCAAAAACCGCCGAAGCTCAAAGCTTCATAAGCCCATGCACCACCCATCAACACACCTGCACCCAAAATCATCAAAGCAAATAATGCCCAGGGAAAAACCGGTTTTACCCATTCAGTAAATTTTCGTTGCCATAACGAAGTAAGTGCAAAAGCAGCCGGTATAGTAGTAGCCGCAAATCCTAAGAACAAAGTAGGCGGATGGATAACCATCCAGTAGTTTTGTAAAGACGGATTTAATCCCGTACCATCCTGAGCTACCCAGTCGGGTTGCATTTTAAAAATGGGAATATTCATAGTCTCCCGCATAAGTGCAAATGGCGATGAGCCAGTTTTATAATGCAAGAAATAAATACCTAACAACATAGAACCCAAAAGCAGCTGGGCAAGTGAAACAAATGTCATCACCCCACTCTCCCATTCTTTTGCTTTTTTCAATAATACAATTCCTAAAACAGCATGCCAAAACATCCATAATGTAGTACTGCCCTCTTGTCCGCTCCATAATGCGGAAAACTGATAATACCAGGGTAAATCTTTTGACGTATGCTGCCATACATAGCTATACTGAAACTGATGGCTATGGATGATATAATATAAAAAGCTGAATATCCCAAATACACTTATTGCATGAGCTAAAAAAAAGTATCGTCCTGCTTTCAGCCACTTCGCTTTTTCATTGTCGGGAGTAGATTTAATGGTTGCTAAAAAAAATGAAAGCGTTGCTGCGAATGCAAAAACAAACGCACTGATTGAAAATAAATGACCTAACTTTTCCAATGAATAATTAATGTTGAATGTTGAATTTTAAATGTTGAATTTAATAAAATTTATTGCCTACTTATTACTTACGCCTCTCACCTTTTACTTCTAAATATTTCTTCCTCCGTTTGCATCTTTCTCTTGATTTTTATATTTAGACGGACATTTCATCAAAATGTCGTTAGCTTCAAAGGTATCTCCGTTCATTTTACCGATTACTACTACTTTTTCAGATTTCTCAATATCTCTTGGTTTCGCTTTATGAACAACAACTTTCTTTTCCAATCCTTTTGAATCTGTAACATACATAGAAAATAAATTGGGATTGGCTTCGGGATTGTACTCTACCCCTTTCTCTTTATTCAACACACCTACTACGTTTATTTCTTTACCTTTTTTGGCATAAGCACTTTCAAAGGTTTCGTAGCGGCTAAAATTGCCCAGCATACTTATCAGTACTCCAACCAGAATGGCAATAAAAACAAGAATAACAATGTGTATCTTTTTCATGTTGTTGAAATTGTATTGTAAAAATACGCTTCACTTTGTAAACAAAAGATTAAGACTAATGAATTAACATTACTACCTTTGACCAAAAGCAAAAAATGACAGAATTTAATCCAAATGGTGTTGGTATAAAAAACGGGCATATCTTCTCACTTCCATATTCCTTTCAGGAAGCAAAATTGGTTTTATTGCCTGTTCCCTGGGAAGTTACCGTTTCTTACAATGCCGGAACGGCTAATGCACCCGAGGCTATTTTAGAAGCCAGCTCCCAATT
Source organism: uncultured Chitinophagales bacterium (assembly GCA_964584555.1). Lineage (GTDB taxonomy): Bacteria > Bacteroidota > Bacteroidia > Chitinophagales > JADIYW01 > JADJSS01. Next base: position 21,516 of record CAZPBT010000004.1, on the reverse strand, counting down.
AGATTTATTTGATGCACATGCTGAAAATGCGTTTTTAAATGGCATTTATATGCTCAAGATTTCAGACGAATGGAAACAGAAAAACAAGAAGTTGCGCATCAAAGCCAATGAATATATCAAACTGCTCGAATCGGGTGCCGACTTAAGTGCTAATACAGTAGTGCAAAATAATGTACAGGAAATAAATGAGGAATGTGATGCTTTGCGCAAATGGGTGTTTGAAGAAACAACTAAATTATTAAATGACAATAAACTGGTTGGATTAGTGGGTGGCGACCATAGTACACCGCTCGGGTATTTTCAGGCTATCGGTAAGAAATATGGGGAATTTGCCATCGTACAATTTGATGCACATGCCGACTTGCGCAATGCGTATGAAGGCTTTACTTATTCGCATGCATCTGTCATGTTTAATGCACTGAAAATAGAAGAGCTGACGAATTTATATCAAATTGGAATCCGTGATTTATCGCCGGAAGAATATGCACTCACACAATCGCACCCCAAGATTAAAACTTTTTTTGACTGGGATTTGAAAGATCAGCTGATAAATGGGAAAACGTGGGCAGATATCACACATGAAATCGTTGAACAACTACCCCAACACATTTACATCAGTTTTGATATTGATGGACTGGAACGCAATTTTTGTCCAAATACAGGTACGCCCGTTGCAGGTGGATACAGCTTTGACCAAGCCGTTTATATTATCCGAAAAATAGTGGACTCGGGCAGGAAAATTATCGGCTTTGATTTGAATGAAGTGTCGCCATCCGAAGATGAATGGGATGCCAACGTAGGGGCAAGATTACTGTATAAACTCTGTGGACAAATGCTGAAGAGTGAGAAGTAGTATATGTGAGATTCAAGATTGTAACGGGTAGTAAGTAGTGAGTAGTAAGATTTTTAGAATCGAGAGTCAAGAATCAAGATAATATTGAGTATTGAGAACTAATAACCAATCTCCAATAACCAATCACTAATCTCTAATAACTTATAAATAATAACCAATCTCCAATGACCAATTACGAATGACTAAATCTTTGAAAACACATATCCTTCTAGAACCCCAATATGCAGGCAGTCTAAGCTATTGGAAATTGATTGCCAATGCACAACATATCCTGTTTGAACAATATGAAAACTATACAAAAAGAAGTTTCCGCAACAGATGTCAAATAGTATCTCCAAATGGATTATTGCGATTAAGCATCCCGCTTGAACACGGCAAGAACCAACATTGTGCTTTGAAAGATGTGCGCATTTCTTATAATGAAAACTGGCAAAAACTGCACTGGCAAAGTTTGCAGTCTTGCTACAGACGATCGCCGTTTTTTGAGTTTTATGAAGACAAACTAATTCGATTTTATGAAGACCGATTTGAATTTCTAATCGATTTCAATATACAATTGTTTGACACCATATCCGGACTGTTAAAAATAAAACCGGAATACACACTGACAACTGCTTACGAAAAGCAAGCTGATGATGCATATTCCGATTTCAGGAATGTACTTTTACCGGATAAAAACCGCTCCGACTTCTCAATAGATTTAAAACCTTATTTACAGGTTTTTGCCGACCGAATGGATTTCCAATCAGAAGTAGCTATCTATGATTTATTGTTTAATTGCGGTAATCAATCCTTAAACTATTTAAAAGATTAATTATTTGCCGTCATTTTGTTTCAAAAACGCATAAACATCATTAATCTGCTCATCTGTTAAACTCAATGGTGTCATCGGCACTTTACCGTATTCTTCAAACAACTTTTTAGCATCCGGATCTGTTTCTACCCATTTAGTCGGGTCTTTCACCATATTTTTTATCCAGTCTTCCGTTCGTTTATCTGTAACTCCTTTCAACCCCGGACCAATTAATTTCTCATCGGTCAATTTATGACACATAGCGCATTTTACCGGATCTGTTACTATTGCCTTACCTGCTTCGGCATTTCCTGCACCAGTAGCTGCAGGTTGTTCCGTGGTAGTGGGAGGTGTAGTTTGTTCAGTAGAAGTACTGTCTGTTTTTGAAGGACTGCATGAAACCATCCATAAGCTGATTCCTAAACCGCATACAGCGGTCATCCATTTAAATGTTTTAATTTTCATATCAATTTGAATTTTAGGATAAAAATATCTTTTTTTCTGAATATCGGATATTATTTTAAATTTATTTTTCCTTTTTGCTTAATTATTAAATCATGTACAGTCTTTGTTTTAAACAACTCTTTTATATCTTTTCTGTGTTGAATAAAGTGTTCGTGTAATGGACAAGGCTTGCGTTCTGTACAATTTTTCAAACCTAAAACACAACGGTCAAAAAAATCAGGCCCTTCAATTGCTTCCACTATTTGTAAGATACTTACCGGCTTTTTTTGTTTGTCAATATAAAAGCCTCCATTTGGTCCTTTTATGGAAGAAATAATTTTTTGACGTGCCAATTGTTGTAAAATTTTTGCCGTAAACGGTTCGGGTGATTCAATTTCAGCCGCTATTTCCTTAACGCTCAAATTTATACCCTCACTGCTTTTCGTACAAATATAAAGCACCGAACGAAGAGCATACTCACAACTTTTAGAAAATATCATACCATTATTTACGTGTAAAAATACAATTACTCTCGCATAATCATAACATGAGAAATGTCATTTTTTACAATGAGTACTATCAGATTTAGTTAAAAAATGTAAACTTAATTTTGGGATATAAATATCCTTTTATCTTTTTATAACACATCATATGAAAAATTACTTCAAAAAACTATTTATCTCTAGCTTATGCTTAGTAGCATTTAACATGAATTACGCACAACACAAGATCGAATTATCCGGACAATTTATACCTCGCCTGGAACAGCGTCACGGTTACAGAACTCTAGCTCCCAAAGATTCAAAAAGTGCTGTATTTATTTCAGAAAGAATACGACTCAATTTTGATTATCAAAACAAGTATGTTCGATTATTTACCAGCATACAAGATGTGCGTGTGTGGGGAAATGAACCTCAGGCACAAAATTACGGCAGTTTCGGACTACATGAGGGCTGGGCAGAGATTTTTATCAAAGACAAAGCATCCATAAAATTAGGTCGTCAAGAATTAGCTTATGATGACCACCGATTATTAGGAAATTTAGATTGGGTACAAGCTGCCCGTTCACATGATGCAGCTCTTATTAAAATCAAACACAAACAAGCCCAGCTGCACATAGGAGGCGGATTTAATCAGAGCAGCGAAAACCTGTCAGGTACTATATATAAGGTAAAAAACTATAAGGCTCTTGCTTTTGCCTGGTATAACCAAAAATTTGACAGCAGTCGTAGTGCATTATCCGTATATGCTATAGCAGATGGTATGCAAATAAATGATACTATGCCTACAACAAAGTTCAGATTTACATTAGGCCCTCGAGCAGATTTTAAATATAAACATGTAAATGCCAATATCGGGGCATATTTGCAAGTAGGCAAAACGATTGCCGACAAAAAGATTCTTGCATTTATGGCAAACATTTATGCGGAATATACACACCCAAAATTCAATATCGGTATGGGTTATGATTATATATCCGGACAAAATGCTTCTAAAACATCGAACACCAAATACAACTCGTTTAATACCTTATACCCAACTAATCACAAATTTTACGGGCATATGGATTATTTCTTAGACTTGCCAACTGACACTAAACTGGGTGGTTTGCAAGATGTTTATCTGCGCTTAAATTATCGTCCGAAACCTAAGGGTATGCTTGGGCTTGATGCACATTATTTCTTAAGTGGTAATAAAGTGGCTAACCCAGCATCTGCCGGTAATTTTCTAAAACTTCCGCTCGGGTTTGAGTTAGATGCTTACGGTACATATAAACCTTATGACTTCATGGAATTGCGTGCAGGCTATTCCATTATGGCGGCAACAACATCAATGGAAGTCATAAAACCAACCGGAAGCAGAAAAGCATATCAAGGATGGTCTTTCGTTATGCTATCAATAAAACCTAGTTTTTTCAAATGGGAAAAAGAAGCTAAAACAGAATAATTAAAATCATTTAATCACAATAAACTTATCAAAATGAAATCAATTCCAGTATCAAGGCCAACATTAGGAATCATGTTCTTATTGGCTCTAACCATGTTTTTTACAGCATGCAAAAACAATTCAAATGAACAAAAAGAAATCTGGTCATCAGACCCTACGGAAAAAATAGTAGGCGAAGAAAAAGCAATTCTTACAGATCCGCCGATGGTACCACCACCAATCACCAGAACTCATGCTACTAAAGTAATAGTAGAACTGGAAGTAATAGAAAAAGAAATGGAAATTATGGATGGAGTAAAGTACAACTTCTGGACATTCGGCGGAACAGTACCCGGCAAATTTATACGTGTACGCGAAGGTGATTTTGTAGAATTTCACTTAAAAAATAATGCGAGCAGCAAACTACCTCACAACATAGATTTACATGCCGTAACCGGACAAGGTGGTGGTGCATCTTCTACATTTACCGCACCCGGACATGAAACTGTATTCTCATTTACAGCGTTAAACAAAGGATTATTCATCTATCACTGTGCTACAGCACCCGTGGGTATGCATATTGCCAATGGTATGTATGGTTTGATATTAGTAGAACCAAAAGAAGGAATGCCGAAAGTAGACAAAGAATTTTATGTATGTCAGGGAGATTTCTATACTAAAGGAGCTTACGGCGAAAGTGGCACACAACCTTTTGACATGGCTAAAGCATTAGAAGAAAATCCTGACTATGTATTATTTAACGGAAAGGTAGGTGCATTGACAGGCGATAATGTGTTGAAAGCTAAAACAGGCGAGAAAGTAAGATTATTTGTAGGTAATGGTGGGCCTAACTTGTTATCTTCTTTCCATGTAATTGGTGAAGTATTCGACAATGTAAGAGTAGAAGGTGGCGACCTGTTAAATCATAATGTTCAGACTACAGCTATACCTGCCGGTGGCTCAGCCATTACAGAATTCAGATGTGAAATACCGGGCAATTTTATACTGGTAGATCATGCCATTTTCCGTACATTTAATAAAGGTGCATTAGGTATTCTTACAGTTAGTGGTAATGAAAACAAACAAGTATATTCCGGTCAGCTATCTGACAATGTACTGCATAGTGAAGGCAGTGCGATACAGACCATACCTGAACAGTCGCAACTTGCACCTTCAGCTAAAAATAAAGATGAACGTATAGCGAAAGGAAAAACAGTATATACCAGCGTATGTCAGGCTTGTCATCAACCTGATGCCAAAGGCATACCAAATGCATTTCCACCTTTAGCAGCCTCCGATTATTTTAAAGGCAATCCTAACAAAGCAATCAGTGCAGTAGTTCATGGTTTATCCACTCCAATTACAGTTAATGGCAAAACATTTAATGGCATTATGCCACAACAAACATTAAGTGATGAAGAAGTTGCCAATGTAATTACGTATGTTTTAAATAATTTTGGAAACGAAGGTGGTGAAGTTACTCCTCAACAGGTTGCAGGTGTAAGAAAAACATCAGCTCCGTCAGCTGCAAAGTAATATGAAACAATTAGTATTAAGTATATTTTCAAGTATTTTCATTTTTGTGTTGGGGCAAACGCCTCATAGTATGGTGTTTATCAAGGGCGGTACTTATGTACCGCTCTATTCTTTAGATTCGGGAAAAGTTGAAGTAAAATCATTTTATATAGATAAATACCCAGTTACGAATGCCGAATATGAAAAGTTTGTGAAACAGCATCCTCAATGGCAACGAAATAAAATCAAACCGATTTTCGCAGATAAAAATTACCTAAAGAATTGGGCAACAGATTCTACATTTGGAAAATCAAACAGTACAGAACGTAACAGTCCGGTTGTTTATGTTTCCTGGTTTGCGGCTAAAAAGTATTGTGAATGCCAGGGTAAGCGATTGCCTACGGTAAAAGAATGGGAGTTTGTAGCATTGGCATCAGAAACACAAAAAGATGCGACAAATGACAAAAAATTTAATCAAAGAATTTTAGATTGGTATGGCAAATCGACACCCAAACAATTTCAGGCTGTAGGAAAAACTTTTAAAAATATATATGGAGTATATGATATACATGGGTTAGTTTGGGAGTGGAATCAGGATTTTATTTCGGCTCTTTCTGTTAAAGATTCCAGAGACGGCAATAATGTTGATAAAAATGAGTTCTGCGGTGCTGCTTCTAACGGTTCTAAAAACCCCGGAAATTATGCTGCTTTCATGCGATATGCCATGCGATCAAGTTTAAAAGCCAATTACGCTCAGCCCAATTTAGGTTTCAGATGCGTGGCTAATATAAAAGCTAATAAATAATCTTCAAAAAATTATGACAATGAATATCAAGAATTTTATCCCGTTTATTATTATACTGTTTTTTATTTCTTGTAAAAATAATCAACATAAAGAAAAAGACGATTGTTGCAAAAAAGAACAAACAAACAATAGTAAACTAAGTTTTGATTCTACGATAAGTTTACACGATTTACAATCAGTATGGACGACGCAAGATGGTCAAAAAGTTACGCTGGCTGATTTTCATAAAAAAGCCACGTTAGTTGCTATGATTTTCACCAACTGCCAGTCTGCATGCCCTCGTATTACCGCCGACATTCAACGTATTGAAAATGAAATTCCCGCTGAAAAGCGCAAAGACGTTTCATTTGTTTTAATTTCTATGGATCCGGAGCGGGATAATCCTGAACAGTTAAAAAAATTTGCAGCAGAACACAAACTAGACTTGAACAACTGGACTTTATTAACAGGAGCTCAAAATGATGTAGAAGACATTGCTGGTGTACTTAATGTACGCATCAATAAACAAGCTGACGGTAGTTTTGATCATTCCAACATCATTCATATCCTCAATTCAAATGGCAATATCGTATATCAGCAAATTGGGTTAGCTGTTGACCCAAAAGAATCAAGTGAAAAATTAAAGTTACTTTTGCAATAGTAATTATTTGTTTTGCGAAATAATGCTATAGAAATTTTTACATTCTTCAAAGAAACAAAACTTCTTTTGTTCAACTTTTTAATACTGGCTCTGGTCGGTACATTGCTGCGCTATTTACAAACTCATGCCCTTTATAATATCAGCTATAAAAACCTACTGGAAGCGCATTCGCATTTCGCGTTTTCAGGTGTGTTATTACTAAGTTGCCTTACTGCCCTTCGCACCTCATTTTCTACAATAAACAATAGCGTAAGTCCAAAATTATTTTATGTTTTTTTGATTGAAAGCTATATGCTATTGGTCGTTTTTGCAATATACGGCTATAAAGCGCCAGGTATAGTTGCATCTATGATTTACCTTTTCACCACCTATTACTTTGCCTATCGCGTTTGGCTGGGTATAAAAAAAATGGAGAACTGCGATACTGCTTTATTTTTGCAATATGCAATTTTTTTCATGTTCTTTTCTTCTCTTGCATTGTGGTGCATGGGACCACTCATGGCTCTAAAATTTGCAGGCAAATCAATTTATTACAATACTGTTTATTTTTATTTGCATTTTCAATACAACGGGTTTTTTACCTTTTGTGTTTTTGCATTATTTTGCAACAAGTTGAGTATTGAAAATGCTTTTGACGACAAACGCATATTGAGACGAAACATACACTTATTTGCATTAGCCACCCTACTCTCCTATTTCATTTCAGTACTATGGTGCAAACCTGCTTTTATAATACATTGCATTGCTTTTGCAGGTGCTTTGTTACAAATTTTCGTATTTGTAAGTACTGTTTTACAAGTAAGAAAATCAGCCCATAATAAAAATTCAACTTTTGATTTAAAGTCTGTAATTTTTATTTTTTTCTGTATCAAATTTCTGATGATGTTCGTTATTACTTTGCCTGTCTTCAATTTTGATATTTTTGCTAACCGACATGTTATCATCGGTTTTTTACATCTCACATTTATAGGTACAATTTGGCTGAGTTACTGGTATTTTATTCAAAGAGAAATACTGAATAATACTTTTGATAAGATAAACAACATGCTGCTTTTTTTTGTTTTCTTTTTGATTTACGAATTTTTGCTCTTTTCTTCCGTAATAAATATACCGCTATTCACAAGCCGGTGGAATAATTTGTTGTTAGCTTGTAGTATCGGCATGACAGCAGGTATTTTTAGTATGCTTATATCTGCTGTTAAAAATAAATCAGCCTGTCTTTCTTGAAAATTAATATTGAGTTTATCTAAAGTTATGATAAAAATCATCTTTTAATTTAGATACTAACCGTAATTTCGTATTCGGATATTCGTATCTTTTAATCTTAAAATTTAATTCTATGCTCACTAAATCACAAGCTCGGTTCTTTTTCGTAGCTGGCACATTATTATTCACCGGAGTATTTTTGTTACTCACTATTGATACCGTAAGGAAAGTACCTAATCAAACCCACCAGCAAAATTTAACGGAAGCGGTAAACAGAGGGAAGGAAATATGGGATAAAAATAATTGTATGGGTTGCCATACCATATTAGGTGAAGGAGCTTATTATGCACCCGAACTTACAAAAGTAATAGAACGCAGAGGTAAAGATTGGATAAAGATATTTTTAAAAGATCCACAAGCCATGTATCCCGGTGAACGTAAAATGATTAATTATCATTTCAATAATCAACAAATTGACGATTTAATTGCATTCTTTGACTGGATTGGCAAAATGGACTTGAACGGATTCCCTGCTAAGCCAAATTTACAAGTTGCACCGGATGCTGCATCTAACACAAGCGTTACTACTGATACTGCTTTACTTGCATTACAACCTGCTACATTTAAAAATGTATGCAGCGCTTGTCACAGTGTAAGTGGTGCAGGTGGCAATGTAGGACCTGCATTGGATACTGTAGGTCGCAAATTTGATGAAGCTTATTTACATAAATGGATAAAAGACCCACAATCAGTAAAGGCAGACACCAAAATGCCGAAGTTACCTTTATCAGATGCCGATGTAAATGCATTAGTTGTTTACTTGGGAACGCTTAAATAAATTATCAACTCTTAAAATTATTTGACATGAGATATAAATCACAAAAATTGGCATACTGGTTTTTCGCAACCTGTATGCTGTTGCTAAGTCTTCAGATTATCTATGGCTTCATCATGGGTTTCGCTCATATCGGCATGGATGGCTTGCATAATATCATTCCGTTTAATGCTGCTCGTGCTACACACACTAACCTTTTAGTCGTATGGCTATTGACGGGGTTTATGGGAGCAGCACATTTTATCATCCCGGATGAAGCAGAAAACGAACTCTATTCACCAAAACTGGCAATAGTACAACTTGTTTCTTTAATTTTAGTGGGCGTAACAGCAATTATCGGCTTTCACTTGAATTGGTGGGAAGGTCGTAAATTCTTGGAAATCCCTCGTCCATTGGATTACTTAGTTGTAGTCAACGTATTATTATTTCTATTTAATATTGGCATGACAATGTATAAAGGCAAACGATATACAACTACAAGTATAGTATTGTATATCGGATTATTATCTGCTGCATTGTTGTATCTGCCCGGCATGATTTATTTTGAAAACCAAACCTTTGATTCGTATTTCCGTTGGTGGGTAGTGCATCTGTGGGTAGAAGGTGTATGGGAATTAATCATGGGATCTATATTAGCCTATTTATTAATTAAACTTACCGGCGTTGATCGGGAAGTTATTGAGAAGTGGCTATATGTTATCGTTGGTCTTACTTTTCTATCAGGTATATTAGGCACAGGACATCATTATTTTTACATAGGTGCTCCGAGATACTGGTTAATGATTGGTGGTATTTTTTCAGCACTAGAGCCGTTGGCATTTTTGGGAATGGCACTTTTCGCAGTAAACATGTATAGAAAAAGTGGTCGTTCCCATCCAAATAAAATTGCATTGCTATGGACGATAGGTTGTGCTATTATGTCATTTGTAGGTGCCGGATTCTTAGGATTTGCACATACTCTGCCGGGTGTGAATCTATACACTCATGGAACTTTGGTAACAGCTATGCACGGTCATCTTGCATTCTGGGGTGCTTATGCCATGCTGGTTTTTGCTATCATCAGTTATGCATTACCAATAATGACCGGAAGAAAAATTTATAACACATTAAGCGGACTGTTAGCTTTCTGGATTTCCAATATCGGCATGATTGGAATGACAGGTGCATTTGCCGTTGCCGGTATTACTCAAGTCTATTTGGAAAGAAAAATGGGTATGGACTTTTTAAAAGTACAACATGAAGTAGAAGTGCACTTTATCGGTTTGCTTCTAGCAGCATCGCTGTTTACTATCGGTATTATCTTGTTTATTTATAATTTTATACAATATGGTCTGCCAAGTGATGAGGCATTAGTTGATCCTAACCTGGCAGATGATGAAATAGTAGCAAGTATGGCATAAGGTATTATGTAATTGACATGTTGACTTTTCATGATTAATCACGACAAATAATTGTTGTTCGTTTTAAAATAAAAATACGATGATTACTGTGCAAGAGATATATTATAAACCAATAGCAAAAGAGTGCGATATTTTTGCACATGCCTGTCAACAAAAGCTTCCGGTATTACTGAAAGGGCCTACCGGTTGCGGGAAAACAAGATTTGTTGAATATATGGCACAGCAGCTAAACAAGAATTTGATTACCGTAGCCTGTAATGAAGAAACATCTGCAGTAGATTTGATAGGCAGGTATTTGGTAAAAGGGATGGAAACCGTTTGGCAAGACGGACCATTGACTAAAGCGGTTCGTAATGGATGTATTTTATACTTAGATGAAATAGCAGAAGCACGTCCGGATATTTTGGTCGTTATTCATTCACTTACAGACCATCGCCGCACTTTGTTTATTGACCGTTTAGATACGGAAATACAGGCACCTGACAGTTTCATGTTGGTTGCATCCTACAATCCCGGCTATCAGCGAGGCATGAAGGAATTAAAACCATCTACGAAACAACGTTTTATTGCATTGCCTTTTAACTATCCAAAACCGGCAGTAGAAGTAGAAATAGTTGGGATGGAAAGCGGGATAAACAAATCGGAGGCAGAAAAGTTAGTTAAACTCGGCAACAAAATCAGGAACTTAGTAGAATTAGGTTTATCTGAGCCTGCTTCAACACGGCTCTTAATTGATGCTGCTAAATTAATTGTATCCGGTATTCCACCCCGAACAGCTTGTGATGCTGCCATAATACAACCTTTATCTGACGATGAGGAAACCACACAAGCATTAATTGATTTAACAGCCATGATATTTTAATGGAAATTGACCAACTTATATTTAAAAAAGTATGGAAATTTATAGCGTCATTACAAAAAGAAAAGAACACGGATAATCCGGAAACTACTGTATATCTTAATGACATTAAAAATAAACTTACCATAATAGCGCGTTCATTGAGCGGCAATGCCATTGAAATTTTTCCTGTTGAAAATTACAGCTGTTCAAAAAACAATATTTATTTCCTGCCGGAAAAGTACACGCGGTTTTCGGATTATGCTGATAATTACTTCTATTATATTTTCCGCGTATTTTATTTGCAGGCAGAACAATTATTAAAAACAAAAATCAACCTGCAAAAAGAAACAGGATTAGCTAACAGTTTGTATGAAGCATATCTACTCAGCACAGCCGTAATTGAGAAACTACAACAAGAATATCCGCTGCTGATTACACATTACGAAGCTTTATTTTCAAGTTTAGAAAAAACCGATGAAAATTTAGATACATGGCATAAAGAATGGTTTGGAAAATTATTAGCCAATGATATCGATCTTCAAAATAATGCGGCAGATAAAAAAGTAAACCAATGGGAACAACTGAATGAAATCAATAAAGATGTAGTAGAATTAAATGCTAAGACAAAAGAAAACATAGACGTACTGGAAGTAAACAAAAAACAACAGGAAGAATATACTTTAACACACAATTTTGAGAAAATTGAAACCTTGGATGACTTCAATGGCAAATGGCGGGATTTTGAAGATGATGAAGACTTGGGAGAAAGCAGCGAAGCACTGGAAGAACTCAATATGAACCAAATGGTGCGAGTAGATTCTCCTTCACATTCGGTATTGCATGCCGATTTTTTTAACTCGCTAGGCATAAAAGAAGCGACAGAAAACAACACGGGAATAATTACAAAAAAGCTGGATGAATGGGATTATACGAAAAGAAAATACAAAAAAAACTTTTGCAATATTTACGAATCGACATTTAAAGAAACAGCTCCGGAATATACCCGATATACTTTTAATAAAAACAAGAACATATTACATAATTTAGAAAGAAAACTAAATCATTTTTTCAATGCCTACCAGAAAGTAAGTCGTCAGTGTGATGGAGAAGAACCTGATTTAGATGCCATTACTGAGCGGTTTACTGATATTTTTTCAGGTTTCACGCCAAGTGAAAATATCTTTTTATCCAAGAGAAAGAAAAATAAAGATGCAGCTATTTTAATCCTGGCTGATATCAGCTTATCTACAGATGGCTACGTGGAGGGGCATCGTATATTAGATACCGAAAAACAATCTTTATTACTTTTCTGTGAAGTGCTGAACCGATATGGAACGCCGTTTCAAATTGATGTATTCTCCAGTAAAACCCGTAATCACTGTGAATATCAGACAGTAAAAAAAATGGCGGAAGACTGGAATATCAGCAAACATCGTATTGGTGCACTTAGCCCAAAAGGATATACGCGCATAGGCGCAGCAATAAGAAATGCACATGAACAAATGAAAAACAACACGGCACGAAAAAGATGGATATTGTTACTGACAGACGGGAAGCCTAATGATTATGACCGTTACGAGGGCAAATATGGTATAGAAGACGTAAAACAAGCTGTACGCGAAGTAAGAAAAGACGATATTCAAATTTCTGCGTTAGCTATTGATAGTAATGCCAAGTTTTATTTACCTCAGATGCTTGGCAAAGGTGCTTTTCAACTGGTGCATCATCCGCAATACCTGCCCGAAGCATTATCTCAATTTTATCTGGAACTAATGAAATAAACTTTTTTATAACCTATTAAATTAAATATCATGGAGAATCAAACTATTGCCGAAATTGTAGCTAAAAACTATAAAACAGCAGACGTATTTAAAAAATACGAAATTGACTTTTGTTGTGGTGGAAAAAAAACACTTGAGTCCGTATGCGCAGAAAAGAATTTACCTTTTGAAAAAATTGATTCAGAAATAAAGGAGAAACTTGTCATAAATAGTGATATGCCTGATTTCAATTCATGGAAATTATCATTTCTGATTGATTATATTTTGAATGTACACCATCAGTACATCACGACAAACATCCCGATTATACGCCAATATGCAGATAAAGTTACTACTGTACATGGTTCAAGACACCCCGAACTCGCACATATCAGGAATTTATTTTATGAAGTTGCTGCAGAACTGGAAGCACATTTAATGAAAGAAGAGCGCATTTTATTTCCTTACATCAAACAAGCAGAAGAAAATAACGGAGAGATAAATGCCCCATTCGGCAGTATAAAAAATCCAATTAGCATGATGGAGCACGAACACGACAAAGCCGGAGATTTATGCCATCAAATTGCTGTGTTAACCAACCAATATACCGTACCGGAAGATGCATGCAATACTTATCGGGTTTATTTTGCCAAACTACAGGAATTTGAAGATGACTTACACAAACATGTACATTTAGAAAATAATATTTTGTTTCCTAAGGCTATAAAATTGTGTGAGCAATCTGTTTAAACCGAATTTAATTTCGCCAGCAATAACGCCGTAGCAATAGCGGCATTGAGTGATTCTGCTTTTCCAATTCTGGGAATAGTCAGTTTATTTTGTACCCATTGCATAAGTTCGGGTTCTATGCCTTTACCTTCGTTTCCAATCAGCAATATTCCCGGTTTGCTGTAGTCTGCTGTATGATAATTTGCACCATCTAAAACCGCACCATACACTTCCCGGTTTGAGCCGGCAAAAAAATCTGCCAAATTGGTTTCGATTACCTTAACTCTGCCAATTGATGCCATTGATGCTTGAACCACTTTGGGATTATATACATCAACACAACCCTCTGAGCAGACGATATGCTTTATGCCAAACCAGTCGCAAGTGCGAATAATAGTACCCATATTGCCTGGATCTTGAATATCATCCAAAGCTAATAGCCAGTTGGAGTTATCGGGCTCTAAAGCAACATCCGGCAGGGCAAATACAGCCAAACACTGATGATGATGCTGTAATGCTGTTATCTTATTCAGCTCCGCATCTGTGCAGACAGTCATTTTATCCTGAATCAACAGGGATTGAAATTTATCGGAAAATACAGTGGTGGTAGCCGTTGTGGCGTAAATTTGTTTAAGTATAAGCCCCTCTTCTATTAATTCAGCAATAATTTTTTCGCCTTCGGCAATAAATTCGCCATACTTATGGCGGTATTTTTTAATTTTGAGCGAATTAATATGCTTGATGACACCCTGACTTAACACACATGCAAGTTAAAAACTATTTCAGATATATTTCGGTTTTGTGTGCGCTCATCCTATTGAGTGGTTGCAGTGCCACTAAAAGGTTGCTGGAAAAAGACCAGAGTCTGCTCATTGCCAATACCGTACAGTTGAAAAACAGTGGCAAACTGATTACTGAAAAAAACACGTTAAAATCAGAATTAGGCAAACAAGTAGTTTACAGTCAGCAGCCTAATAAAAAATTCCTGAGTCTGTTCAGGATGAAACTGGGCATTTATACTTTTTCAACATTTAAAAACAAAAAAAGACTAACCAAAAAAATTGAACTGGAGAACAAGATAAGTAACGGAACAGCTACAGATGATGAGAAAAAAGAATTGGATAAATTACTCAAGAAGAAGAAATTTGAAAACTTCTTAAACGAAACCTCCGGAGGCGAGCCACCGGTGTTGTTTGACTCCACTACGATGAAAACGACAGTAAACCGGATGAAAAATTATTTGTTTTATCACGGTTTTTTTAATTCTGACGTTACTTATAGTTTTCAAACAAAAAACAAGAAAACAAAAGCCATATATACTGCTTCTTTAGGTAATCAATACACACTTAAGGAAATTAAAATTACTTCTGAAGATTCAAACATTACCCCTATCATACAAAAATCAAAAAAAGAATTACTGATGCGCAAGGGTGATGCATTTGATATTGACATCATTAAGAAAGACAGAACCTTATTAGCGGAAGCAGTGCAGAATGAGGGCTATTTTGTTTTTAGTCCGGAATATATTTCTATGAATGTGGACAGCACGATAGGCAATAAAGAAGTTAATGTCGAGCTTTATGTAAATTTAGATGTAGATTCGTCCATACATAAAAAATACTATTACGATGAGATTACTATCAATGTACTGGACTATGAAAAGAAAGATAAAATATTGAACCAGACCAAGCGCGATTATATTTACGATACTATTTGCGATGTAGCTTATAAAACTGATAAAAAGACTGTTTTTCCAAGGGCATTATCAAAATCTATTTACATACATAAAGATGATTTGTACAGCAAAAACAGCATGGACAAGACGAAGAATGCATTAAATAACCTCGGCATTTTTAAATATGTAAACGTAGAGTATGATCCCTACTCTTTTTCGCCTGATGAAATATATCTGATTACCCGAATTAATTGTTCGCCGGCAAAAAGACATTCATTCAACTTAGATAATGAGCTTAACACCAATGCCAAAAGTACACTTGGATTTGCCATTACCGGAGGTTATACCAATAAAAATTTATTTAAATCTGCTGCTAAGTTTCAGTTGAATTTCAGTGCGGGTGTGGAATTTCAGTTATTAAAAGAAAACCGTATTGAAAACAGTCCGATAAGCACCATCAATATAAACAGTGAAGCAAAAATCGATTTAGCGCGTATCTTTCCAACTTTTAAAGTGCGCTCTGCCTGCGATAAAACGTACAAATACAAACCACGAACATTTATTGCATTAAATTACAGTTTTCAGCGCCGCATCGGTTTATATGACATTCATACGGTAGGTTTAAATTACGGTTACGAGTTTTACAATAATAAATTCAGGCATTCCTTCTCTCCACTGAGTTTCACGTATGTAAATCCCACAAAAATTACAGAAAAATTTGATACTACATATCTCACGAATAATGCCCGGCTGGCACAAAGTTTCCAAAAACAGTTTATCATCGGACAGGATTATACCTTTTCGTATAACAACCAAAATTTGAATGTAGGACGATATAAAAACTACTTTTATTTCAGAGGAAATGCGTTTTTTTCGGGCAATATCGTTTCGCTATTTTCAATGCTTATCAAAAAAGATGAAGCTAAGCCAAGAAAAGTAGGTGGCATTCCTTTTTCTCAATTTTTCCGGTTAGAATTAGAACCTCGTTACTCTTTCAATTTCAAGCGAGGACAAACTGTGGCTTTGCGCATGTTTGTAGGTGCCGGTATTCCGTATGGCAACTCTACATATTCTACAACAGAAAAAGACGACAACGATTCTGTATATATAAGAGAAGTTGCGGTTTTGCCCTATGTAAGGCAGTTTTTTTCGGGCGGTCCAAACTCGTTGCGTGGCTGGCAGTTCCGCAAGGTTGGACCAGGTGGGTACAATATTTATAACACACTAAAAAATGACTTGGACCAAACTGCAGATTTAAAATTTGAATTTAATGCGGAATACAGGTTTAACATCTACAAATTTTTTAATGGAGCATTGTTTACAGATATCGGGAATATCTGGCTGTTGAAAGAAGACCCGAATAAGCCTTATGCCAATTTTGCCGCTTCGCGGTTTATGAAAGAATTAGCCTGGGATGCTGGTGCTGGAGTCCGAATGGATTTTAACTTTTTTGTTCTTCGTTTTGATGTAGGATTTGTTTTATATGACCCATCTTTTGATGCAGGAGACCGATGGGTCTTCAATAAAATCGACAATCCGGATTACCAGCTCAATACTACGAGAAAATTCGGCAGAGGCAGAAATGCGGAGAAAATTCAGGGATTATATAATTTTAAATTCAAAGATTTTGTAGGGCTAAACTTCGCAATCGGGTATCCGTTTTAATATTCTCAAAGCTTTGTCATTATAAAAATCGCAAGGCCCATAAAGAAGCAATCTAATTTTAATTATTGAGCTTATAGCCAACATGTAATTAGTCAGAGTATTTGAATTCCGAATTATAAATTAATGAATTGAAATTTCCGTTATTGTATTTTTTAAAGAAATCTCGGATATACATCATTTCCAAACCTTGTATATATACACCTGCAGAGAGTCCCATTGGTTTGCCTGCATAATTATTTACACCTGTTGCCAAATTTAAGTAAGCCAATTCGTCAGTACCACCTAAATCCATTAACTTATCTTGCATTTTAATTCCGTTTTCTTTTTTTAATACTTTCGGAAAGTCTTCATGTGCAAGTGCAGCAGACTTAAATTCAGATGCAAGTGTAGCATATTCTTTATTTGATTTAATAAAATTATTAAACCGGGCAGTAATAATATCAGAATCTATAGATTTAGAAAGTCCGAATTTTCCATCACATGCCAAACCTCTGATTGTTCCTTTTTTCTTTTCTTTATCAGAATTCAGGATATCAATTATCGCGATACCATTTTCCCAATAACATATTTTACCTTCACTAACCAGAGCCATAAATCCATAGGAGGTTTGCCCATTCTTAGAATATTTCAAGTTAAACTTAAAACATCTGAATAAGACATCTTTAAATTTGAAACCCCAAAAATCTGAACATCTGTAATCTTCTTTTTTTCCGTTACTTTTAATTCTGATCCCTGATTTATAAACCAGTGCAGGTGAACTATCCGGAAAGCCGTCAATATCACCATCCAATATGGCAGGTGTATTATTTTTATAATCTTGATAGGTTTTATAAATTAGTATTTGTTCTGCATTAGCAAAAGCTGTCATAAAGAAACATGCCAGCAAGGTTAAAAAGTAATTTTTCATGGTAACTTATTTTTTAATAAAAATAACAAATTAAATAAAAAAATTTAAAATCTATGATATTTTTTTTGAGTTGCTGAATTCAAGTAATAATTAGCAAATGTTTATTATTAATATTTCATTTTATTCTGACCAGGATTTGAGATCTTCCAACTCACAATTTTTGATTTTATATCTGAATTATCAAAAACAAGTTTTATAGCATCGTTTAATTCAATTTCAATATTATTTTCTTTGGCATATCTTAGTCCATTAATTAAATTATCTTCTTTTCCATTAGCCATCAAAAAGTTTTCAATACTTAAGTAATCAATATTATTGTATATATTTAATAATTTAATTGCTATAATTATCGAGGTGTATTCTTCTAAGTTAATTTTTCTGAAAGATGTGAAAAACAATTTTACAAATGATATATCTTTTACACCAGCAAGTTGTAATGCAAAGTATGCATTTACCAATTTAATTCTAAAGATTATCCAAAAGATGAATAAAATTACAGAAACAATGCCTATATAAAAAAACACGTCTTTTAGTATCACGTAAGTAACGATTATATTTAATAGATTTTTTTCATATTTCTGTTATTGCCATTAATAAGTTAAGAGAATTAAGACATTTTTTATTTTCTCATTTTCTCATCTTCACATTTTTACATCAAATTTTAAACCATTAAGCAATTAAGAGAATTAAGACTATATTCATTTTCACATTTTCTCATCTTCACATTTTCAAATTAAATTATAAACCATTAAGCAATTAAGAGAATTAAGACTATATTCATTTTCACATTTTCACATCTTCACATTTTCACATCTTCACATTTTCACATTCTCACATTTTCACATTCTCTCATTTTCTCATTTTCACATTCTCTCATTTTCACATTCTCTCATTTTCTCATTTTCTCATTTTCTCATTTTCAAATTGGCTAATTATCTAATTAAACAACTCGCCTTTGTCGGCTTTTTCTTGAAGTAATCCGGGTACAGAAAAACGATTGCCATATTTGGCTGCTAATTCTTTTGCCTTTTCAATTGCATTTTTCAATCCCATACCGTTTAGATATTGCAAAGTTCCCCCCTGAAACGGTGCAAATCCCCAGCCAAATATAGAACCGATATTGGCATCAGCTACACTGCGCAATACGCCTTCTTCTAAACAGCGAACTGTGTCTAAAGCCTGTACCATCAGCATGCGGTCTATCATTTCTTGTTGTGGCAACTCTGCTGCTTGCGGAAACAGAGTGACTAATTCAGGATATATGAACTTTGTTCCACCTTGCGGATATTCATAAAATCCGGCACCTGCGGCTTTGCCTTTTCTGTTTATCGTCAGCATTTTTTCTATCACATCATAGCCGGGATGATGCGGAATTTCTTTACCCTCAGCTTCCAAATCTTTTATGGTCTGCTTGCGGATATGATCCATCAAACTCAAAGATACTTCGTCACTTAATGCCAATGGACCAACAGGCATTCCGGCTTTTAATCCTGCATTTTCTATAACACGGGGATGTTGACCTTCCAGCAACATGGAAATACCTTCCATTACATAAGTAGAAAATACGCGCGAGGTATAAAATCCCCTGGAGTCGTTTACAACTATAGGTGTTTTCTTGATTTGCAACACATAATCAAATGCTTTGGCCAAAGTAGCATCATCGGTTTCTTGCCCGCAAATAATTTCGACCAAAGGCATTTTATCTACCGGAGAAAAGAAATGCAGACCGATAAATTGTTTAGGGCGGACAGATGCTTGTGCCAAACCGGTAATGGGCAAGGTAGAAGTATTGGAAGCAAATGTTCCTACTGCTAACATTGTTGCCTCGGCTTCTTGTGTTACTTTTGCTTTTAAGGCTCTGTCTTCAAAAACAGCTTCAATAATCAAATCGCAACCATCAAAATCCGGTTTGTCTGTAGCATGTATCCTGTTCAAAATTTCTTCAGCTTTTTCTTTGGTCATTTTACCTTTTGAAATGCTTTTTTTCAGCAAGCCTTCGGAATAAGTTTTTCCCTTTTCGGCAGCTTCAATTGAAATATCTTTCAGTATCACTTCCATCCCGGATAGAGCTGAAACATAAGCAATTCCGGCACCCATCATGCCTGCACCCAATACGCCAACTTTCTTAGTGGTGTATTTTTCAAATCCTTTCGGGCGAGAACCGCCTGCATTTATGGCATTCAGATTATACCAAAAAGCGGTAATCATATTTTTGGAAACTTGTCCGGTAGCTAAAGAAGTAAAATAGCGCGATTCGATGCGGCATGCCGTATCAAAATCAACGACAGAACCTTCAACTGCTGTGTTAATAATAGCTTCCACTGCAGGATAGTTGCCATGTGTTTTCTTTTTGGTCATGGCAGGCACAATCGGAATCATGCTTGCCACTTTTGGATTTCGTGCATCTCCTCCCGGAAATTTAAATGCTTTATCATCCCATGGATTAATGGCTTTCGGATGGGCTTTAATCCAGGCTTTTGCCCGAGTCATCATGTCTTCCGGCGAATCAGCAATTTCGTTAATTAATCCATTTGCCATTGCATCTTTTACTTTCAGTCGCTTGCCTTCCGTCAATAATGGTAAAGCTGGCTGCAATCCTATCATTCGGGTAAGGCGAATAATGCCACCGCCACCCGGCAATAATCCGAGGCCTACTTCGGGCAAACCGAATTGTGCTTTTGGATTGTTCAAAGCTATTCTATAATGACAAGCAAGGGCCAATTCTAAACCTCCGCCTAATGCGGCACCGTTTAGTGCGGCCACCACAGGTTTGCCAATTGTTTCCAAGCGACGAAACTGAGCTTTAAGTTGTTCGCACATGTCAAATATAAGTTTGGCATCGGTTTGTTTATAAAGATTATCGATATCGGCACCTGCAAAAAAAGTGGACTTGGCGGATGTGAGTATGACACCGGCAATGTCATTTTTTTCTGCTTCTAATTTTGCGAGTGTTTCGGTAAAGAGTTTGCCGAATTCTTCATTGATAACATTGGCACTTCTGCCTTGCATATCCATCGTGATGGTTACGATATTGTCTTGGTCTTTAGTGTAGTGGAACATGAATTGCATTTTGTAATGAGATAATTTAGTAATCTGAACACGTGAAGATAAGAAAATAAGAAATTATTTTTAAGAATTAAGATAAATAGATAGACAGAATTACTTTAAGAAAATGTGTCAAAACACACTAACAAATTTCAAAACCCTGATAGGTTGAATCAGAGTGATAAATGCATTTTTTGTTAAGACTTAGTTTATCCTGGTAAATTATAACATTAACTATTTCCCAGGGTATTATGATGTAGTATTTATCAAATGGCTCAATAATATACCTGCTTTCTGATCATATTAGTATACTTAGGCGAAATTCCAAGTTGGGCATTTTCAATTCAATTCGCGATCAATACTTGTGAATAAATTTCAAATGATTTTTTTTAGCTACAATGTTCTATTTGGTCTTTATTACTAACATAAAACGAACAATGCAATTTTAATTCATTTTTAACTAAAGCATGGATGTTA
>CAZPBT010000003.1:22193-44095 GCA_964584555.1 uncultured Chitinophagales bacterium | reverse complement strand
ATGTAAATGCTAAACGCAACAACCGTTCTGTTTACACAAAATTATTTATAGTCTCAATAACTAATAACTAATAACAAATAACCAATGTCCAATCCCCAACATTTCACTATCTCTTAACCTTTTGCTCAATGCATTTTTTATACAATGATTTATCTTTATACATAAACTTTTTATCATGTCATTTTCTGCACGCAACCGCTCGCTTTATCTAAATACTTTGCAAAACGAAACTTTTGATTTACTGGTCATCGGTGGCGGTATTACAGGTGCAGGCATTGCCCTAGATGCAGCTGCACGGGGATTGAAAATTGGTTTGATAGAGAAGGATGATTTTGCTTCCGGCACAAGCTCGCGTTCTACTAAATTAATTCACGGTGGCTTGCGCTATCTGAAACAGCTAGAGTTTGGTATTGTGCGTGAAGTAGGACATGAACGCGCCATCTTACATAAAAATGCACCGCATATCGTTATTCCCGAGCGCATGTTATTGCCAATTATCGATGGCGGCTCTCTGGGCAAATATTCTACTTCGCTGGGCTTATATGTATATGACCGACTGGCGGGAGTAGATAAAGATGAACGTCGCAATATGCTCACCAAAGATGAAACCATGCGCATAGAACCTTTGCTGAATACCGAAATTTTAAAAGGTGGCGGTATGTATGTCGAATATCGCAGTGATGATGCCCGGCTAACCATTGAAGTGTTTAAAACCGCCGTAGCCCGCGGGGCAGTTTGCGTGAATTATGTTGCCTGTAAGAGTTTGCAGTATGACGAAAATAAAAAGATAAATGGCGTATTAGCATACGACAGCATTAGCAATACGGAATTTACCATCAAGGCGAAGAAAATAATCAATGCCTGTGGCCCTTGGGTGGATGAAATACGAGAGAAAGACAATTCACTGAAAAAGAAAAGACTGCACCTGACCAAGGGCATTCATATTGTGGTAAAAAAAGAACGCATTCCACTCTATCAATCCACATATTTTGATGTCATTGACGGCAGAATGATCTTTGCTATCCCACGAGGAAATAAAGTATATATCGGCACAACAGATACAAATTACAAACAAGATAAAAACTATCCTTTTGCTGATATTGAAGACGTTACTTACTTGTTGAATGCTGTCAATCACATGTTCCCATCAGTCAATTTGAGTGTTACGGATATTGAAAGCAGCTGGGCGGGCTTGCGACCACTGATACATGAAGATGGAAAATCGCCTTCGGATTTATCCAGAAAAGATGAGATTTTTATTTCTGATTCCAATTTGATTTCCATAGCAGGCGGCAAGCTTACCGGATTCAGAAAAATGGCCGAACGCAGTGTGAATGTGGTTTGCAAGCAATTGAGTAAAGAAGAAAACCGTATATTCCAGCCCTGTACGACGGCAGATATCCAACTTGCAGGTGGTGATTTGCAAACAGAACCTCAAGAATATGCCCGTGAGCTACAGTTGCTGTACAAACAATTTTATCTGGATGATGTTACTGACCTTGTGCTTAAATATGGCTCGAACACTTCCTATATTTTAGCAGCAGCTCAGGAAGAATTCCAAAATCATTTATTACAGGCAGAAATGGAATATTGCATGGAAAATGAATTGTGTACCAATCTTTCCGACTTCATCATTCGCCGTACAGGAAGATTGTATTTTGACCGTCCTCAGACTGCTAATCTGATTCCGGTTATCGAAAATTATTTTAATACCGAATTAAATATCCCTGAAGAACAAGCTGCAAAAAACAAAGCTACATTTATGAAAGAATTTGAAGGCGTTAAACGCTTTTAAAATAAAGCCTATCTTTCTTCCTGGAATTTCGCTCGTTTTACCAACGGATTACTGCGCATATCGTAAAAATTTTCCCGGCTGCGGAATATGTCAATAGCCGCATATATTGCCTGGCGGAATGAACTTTCATCGGCAATGCTTTTGCCGGCAATATCTTCTGCGGTGCCGTGGTCGGGCGAAGTGCGTATGACTTTTAAACCTGCGGTATAGTTGATGCCCTCCTCACCTGCTATATATTTAAACGGAATCAAGCCCTGATCGTGATACATGGCTAAGATGCCATCAAATTTTGTATAAGCACCCGAAGCAAAAAATCCGTCAGCCGGATAAGGACCAAATACGACCATACCGTCATTTTTTGCATCGTTTACTGCGGGTAAAATAATATCCCGGTCTTCTGTGCCAATAAGTCCGCCATCTCCGGCATGCGGGTTTAATCCCAACACAGCAATGCGCGGTTTGTCAATGCCAAAATCTTCCATCAGTGTGGCATTCAGAATATGCAGCTTGCGCAGTATTTTATCTTTTGTAATTTTTGATGCTACCTCTTTAATTGGAACATGATCGGTAACTAAACCTAGTTTAATCTTATCAGAAGACATCAGCATCAGTACTTCATTAGCTCCAAAATATTGTTTGAGATAATCTGTATGTCCGGCAAAGGCAAATTCGCTGGAGTGGATATATTTTTTGTTTATTGGAGCAGTTATCAGCACATCGATATTTCCGTCTTTAAGTGCCGAACAAGCTGCAGCTAAGGACTTGAATGCATATTTTCCGGTAGTTTCAGTAGGCTGACCTATATTGATTTGAAATTCTTCTTCCCATACCGGAATAATATTCAAAGAATTATTACTCAAATTGCCATAACCTTTTACGGTAGTGTATTGAAATTTTTCGACACCATCAATGGCTTTTTTATAATACGACAACACTCTGGGGTTACCAAATAAAATAGGAGTAAAATGTTTATAAATCTGTTCGTCCGCGAAAGTTTTCATGATTATTTCGGGACCAATTCCGCTAACATCACCCAGCGTTATGCCTACTCTCAGTTTCTCTTTTTTCACTATCATCCTTACACAAATTTTTCACAAAGGTAAACAATAATCTGACACCATAGCCGGTAGCCCATTTTCCTCTGTAACTATAAGGTGAAGTTACAAAGGCAGGACCTGCTATATCAAAATGCATCCACGGATATGAAGTAAAGTATTCCAGAAATTTTCCGGCAGTAATTGAACCTGCTTCGGCTGGTCCTAAATTTTTCAAGTCGGCAATATCACTTTTCATATATTCGCCATACTCTCGCCACATTGGAAACTCTACCACTCTGTCGCCAGTTTTATTTGCTGCTTTGCGAATTTTCTTTTTCATTGATTTATCCGCTGTGCCCATAATAACAGCTGCTTCACGACCAATTGCCCGCATAGCAGAACCGGTAAGTGTTGCAAAATCCAAGACCAATTCCGGATGAAGTTTTTTTGCATAATGCAGCGCATCAGCAAGAATCAGCCTGCCTTCGGCATCCGTGTTCAGCACTTCTACAGTACTTCCATCGTACATGGTTATGATATCTCCGGGACAAATGGCTCTGTCTGAAGGGCGGTTTTCAACCGCTGGTATCAAGCCGATAACATGATAATTTAATTTTGCTTTAGCAATTGCATACATGCCACCGACAACGCAAGCCGAACCTGCCATATCGCATTTCATCGCCTCCATGCCGGCACCGGGTTTTAGAGAAATGCCACCTGTATCAAACACTACGCCCTTTCCTACCAATACCAGTGGTTTGCTGTTTTTGGGTTTAGCCGGTTTATATTCCAGTATATTGAAAGTGGCAGGTTCTAAACTACCCTTGTTTACGGCCAGAATACCGCCCATTTTTTCCTGTTCTATCTTTTTTTGATTCCAGACCGTAGCTTTTATTCCCACTTCTTTACAAATTGCCTGCATATCTTTAGAATATTGCGTGGCTGTCAAATAAGAAACAGGTTCATTGACAAAATCTTTAGTAATCTTTAAAGCCTCTTTTTGAATATTCAAATGGTCAACTTCTTCCTTGGTCAACATCGTAGTTGGAATCGTAACCGTCAGATCGAATTTTTTTTCTTTAGGACGATATTTCAAAAACTCATAATCAGAAAATATCAAACCGCCTAAAAATGCTCTAACTTGTTTACTGTCCAAATCAATATTGCACTCTAAAAAAATATCTTTTTCAAGTATGCTTTTTAATTGAACATATACAAGATTACCATCATTGCGTAAGTGTTCAAGTTGCTCGTACTTATTACCTTCTTTTGTATATCCGTAGATGTAAACAAACGTGGTCATATTTTCTTTAGTACAGAAAAAGACATTTATTTTCTTTTCGAGTTTGCTTTGGATAAATTTCTTTTGTTGTTCGTCAAAATAAGGCAAATCCATTACTTTGTCTTTAGTTGTTAGTACAAGTAAGGTTCTTTTGGTATTTTTGTCCGCTCGTTTTATCATACATTTTTTTTATAAGTGGGTAAAGATAGAGAGTTATCAGGTATAATAAATGTATTAATTTTATGAAAAATGTGACAGCCTTAAAATCCTATGGACAGCATTTTCTTACTGATACTAATGTATTAAATGACATTATTCAGCTTATTTTATCCCAGAATAACGGGATGGAAATAATAGAAGTTGGTCCCGGAACCGGAGCTTTGACAAAATTATTATTAGACAAAAGTGCACCTCTGACGTGTATCGAACTGGATAAAAGATGTGTGGAATATCTGCACCAGCATTTCGATTCATCAAAGCTGCAAATTATAGAACAAGATGTTTTGCAAACGGATTTTAATCAGCTTATTGAAAATGAGGCTATGCTGGTCGGCAACTTCCCTTATAACATATCCTCACAAATCGTTTTTAAGGTATTAGATTATAAAGAAAAGATTCCCGTTTGTATAGGCATGTTTCAAAAAGAGATGGCCATACGACTTGCTGCTTCTCCCGGAAAAAAAGATTATGGTATCACATCTGTTCTTACCCAATTATTTTATGATGTAAAAGTTGAATTCGATATCGCCCCGCAGAGCTTCTCTCCTCCTCCAAAAGTAATGAGCAGCGTGCTAACAATGAAGCGTAAAGAAAATGTGCATATAGATTTTAATTTTAAGCTATTTAAGACTATTGTTAAAGCCGGATTCAATCAACGAAGAAAAATGCTCCGTTCTGCATTAAAAGGAGTAGTTAATCCTGAAATTCTCAAAGAGGAATATTTCAATAAACGTGCTGAGCAACTCAGCATATCAGACTATATTGCATTAACTAAACGAATAGAAAAAGAAAATGCTTAAACGTGCACTGATAACGGCTGATATTCATCCTTATCTTCAACAGCAGCTGGAAAACTCAGGCTGGCAGGTAATACTTAATCCGGATATTACATACGAAGAATTGGAGCTAATCATTGACCATTTTTCATTATTAATACTAACTACTTATTTAAGAATAGATAAAAATATCATTGACCATGCACTCCATTTAAAAATTATTGGCAGAGTAGGCAGTGGAATGGAAAATGTTGACATAGCCTATTGCAAAGAAAAAGGAATAAGCTGTTTTAATTCTCCAGAAGGCAATGCAAATGCTGTGGGTGAACATGCGTTGGCATTACTTTTAGCTCTGTATAATCGGATTACAGTAGCTACTAACGAACTTAAGTCTGGAATTTTCAACAGAGAAAGTAACAGAGGCGAAGAATTAGACGGAAAAACAGTAGGCATTATCGGTTTTGGGCATACCGGAGCAGCATTTGCAAAAAAACTTTCGGGCTTTGATGTCCGCATACTGGCTTATGACCCATATAAAGAACTTAAACAAACAAATATCGAACAAACTGCATTACACCATTTGCAACAAGAGGCCGACATCATCAGCTTTCACGTACCCTATTCGGCTGAAACACACCATTATTGCAATGCAGCATTTTTACAAACGTGCATAAAGAAACCGACAATAATCAATACCTCTAGAGGATCAGTTTGTGAAACTCCAGCCATCTTAACAGCATTGAAAAAGCAAACAATTAATGGCTTTTGTGTTGATGTCTTTGAAGATGAACCACTCACTAAAAACAAGATACACACTACTGGTGTTTATGAAGAATTACTGGCATTTCCCAACGTAATTGCCACTCCACATATAGCAGGCTGGAGCAGACAATCCAAACTTAAATTAGTTGAAATACTTTGGAATAAAATAGCCGAGCACCTCGCAGGTTAAACATAAATAGCATTAAATTAACAATTTTAACCTCGCAGGTTGGTATTTTTACAGCATGAAAACGGATATAAGCACCAGAAATGATATAGAAATTTTAGTTGCATACTTTTATGGCAAATTACTTTCAGATGAAGTGCTTCAAACTATTTTTCGGAATACGGTCATGGAGCATTTACGCAAGCATTTAGGAACGATTGCCGATTTTTGGGATAGTATTTTGTTGGACAGCAATGTTTACCGTGGCAATGTTACTGAGGCACATTATCAGGTAGATAAACAATTCCCAATGAATGCTGCAGAATTTGAGCATTGGCTGAAGCACTGGAAAGAAAGTGTTGATGAATTATTTGCAGGCGAAAAAGCTGATATGGCAAAATATCGTGCCCAAACCATAGCAGATATTATGCAGTATAAACTGGACTATGTCCGCAAAATCAGGGAAGAACAATCTGAATAATATTCAATATGAAAAAATACGCTATACTCGCAACGCTATTCGGCATGACAGCAGTAATGCTGGGAGCATTTGGTGCTCATGGGCTGCGCAAATTTGTAGACGACCATGGTTTAGAAATCTGGAATAAGGGTGTGCAATACCAGTTTTATCATACTTTTGCGCTGTTTATCGCATTTTTCTTATTTGAAAAATATGCACTTCCGGCTTTCAAAACAGCTTCCCTGCTTTTCAGTACAGGTATTTTTCTTTTCAGCGGATCTTTGTATATTTTAGCTTGTAAAGATATTCTACCAATAAGTGAATCTTTGCTAAAAATTATCGGACCGATAACACCATTAGGCGGATTAAGTTTCATCACAGGCTGGTGCTTTTTGCTTTTTGGCGTACTAAAAACAGCTAAATAATTTCAAATTGATGTAATAAGATTTAACACATGCAACTTATTGCAAATCTTATCTTTGCCGCATGAAATCGTTTTTATTTTTAATATTCAGCAGTATTTTATTTGCATCTGCTCAACCTCCGGCCTCCGGCAGAATATCGGGAAAAGTAGTGGATGCTACTTCAGGAAAACCTTTGGAATATTCTTCTCTTACCATTCAAAATCTGAAGGATACTACTATTATACTCGGTTCATTGGTTGATGAAAAAGGAAATTTTGAAATCAGCGCAATTCCTTACAGTGTTTATAAATTGACTGTCAGCTTTTTAGGTTATAAAGATTATATTATTCCTGCACTTAAAGTTTTTCCTCCTGATAATATAGATGTAAAATTAGGCACACTCAAAGTAAATGAAGATGCAAAAGTACTTGATGAAGTGGAAATAAAAGCGGAGAAGAGTATAATGACATTAAATGCAGAAAAGAAAGTGTTCAATGTCGATAAGAATACACTTTCAGCAGGCGGAACTGCAATAGATGCGTTAAAACAAGTGCCTACTTTAAACGTAGATACAGACGGCAATTTGGAAAACAGAGGATCTACGAATTTAAAAATATATATTAATGGCAGACCTTCAGGCATCACAGCAGGCAATACTAAAGCAATACTCGAAGCAATCCCTGCTAATACTATTGAAAGTATTGAAGTTATAAACAACCCTTCTGCAAAATACGAAGCTGAAGGAGATATTGGCATCATTAATATCATTTTGAAAAAATCAGCCAATAAGGGATTAAACGGCAACTTTACTGTTGGCTATGCTACTAAATATGATTTTAATACAGGCGTAACCCTTAATTTTCGTAATGAAAAAGTTTCTACTTCCACTAATTACTCCATTCGTTATAATGAATCTTTTTATGGTGGAAACAGTCAGCGCTATAATTTCCCAAATGGCATTTCTCCTTACTATTTGTTGTCAAAAGACAGAACGACATCAGATAATATCAACAATACACTAACCAATACCACTGACTGGTATATTAAGGAAAAAAATACTTGGTCGTTTAGTACTTTGTTGTCCAATAATTTAGGATTTTCTAATGGAAAATCGCAGTCTGACTTAACAGACTCTGCAGCTGCTTTCTTAACAGGATTCAACAGATACACCAAGGATAAAAGTATAAATTACAATGCCGAGTTGACTACTTCTTACCGCAGAACTTTTAAAAGCAATTCGCACGATTTGGTGCTGACGGGAAACTATGCTTATGTGAACAGAGGCAGAAATCCGGACTATACACAATTGTATTTTGATATCAATAATACAGAGTACACACAAGTGCCTTTGATTCAGTCAAACACGATAAAAAATAAAAACCATACGGCCTATTTTCAGGCAGATTATACGCAACCCTTTGAAAAAGTAAAAGGCAAATTTGAAACTGGATACCGGGCATCCTATCGCAATTTGCTCAATGATTTTTATGCCGACTCAATCAATCATATACTAAATAAAACAGAAACAGACAGTTCAATAAGCAATACATTCAGATACAAAGAACTAATCAATGCCGCTTATGCCATTTATGGTGGAAATTATAAAAAATTCAGTTATAAAGTAGGAATGCGATTCGAGTACAGCCTCGTAAACGGCAAGCAATATGTGCAAGCAATTACAAACAAACAACGCTATTTTGACTATTTTCCATCGGCTTCATTTTCTTTGAAACTGCCTAAAAATAATGATATTTCAATTTCCTACAGCAAACGTATAAACCGACCACAACCCGAACAACTCAATCCTTTTGGAAGTCGCGAAGATGTATTGAATATCTTAACCGGAAATCCGAATCTGAAACCGGCCTATTCACACAATTTGGAATTTACCCATACCGCTTCGTTTAAAAAAGGTGTTTTCCTGACATCAACTATATATTATAGATACGCACAAAATATGTTTACACGTTATCGATTAGTAGACAGTACGGGACTTTCGATTGTTACTTTTGACAATTTAAATAAAGGACAAAGCGCAGGAGGAGAATTTACTGTGCGTGCCGGCATTTTCAAATGGTGGAATATCATGGCGAATGTCAATTTGTTTTACAATCAAATGAAAGGTACTGTGCCGCCGGAAACCACAGCAACCTCGTCGCATTCTTTTCAATACAATTTCAGGATTATGAACACTTTTACTTTTTGGGAAAATGCCAGCTTACAGTTCATGGTGAATTACAGAAGTCCGTTTAACTATTTACAGGGAAAAATAAATCATATGGTATTTGCCAGCATTGGCTTTAAAAAAGATATTTTGAAAAACAAACAAGGCACAATTGCTATAAATGTGAACGATGTTTTTCATACCATGTATTTTGGCGTGAATACTGCAGGTAGCACGTTTTCAGGAAGTACAAAACGCTATTGGGAATCAACGATTGGAACTATAACATTCACTTACCGTTTTGGTAAAAATGACAATAAACCAACTACTCCTGCTAAAAAGAAAAATAACTTTGAAGACAGCGCCGGAGATGTGATTGGCGGGTAAGAATGAAGATAAAACTAATAGAGCTCGCCCTCACCTGTTTATTTTGTGAATTTTTGAAAGATTTAAAAAAATCCTAATAAACCTTAAACAGCATTCCTTTTTTTGTTTTTTTCCTATCTTGCACACGTGCGACTATTTTTGCCCAAGATAATACTGTTATCCATAGGAATTTTTTTGAATTCCATAAAAATCTTTGCACAAAAAGACCAGTCTCAGTATAAGGACAATGCAAGCGAGTTGTTGATTCCAACAGAAGAAAAGTTGTTTAAGGATGATCCGGATCCGGTGGTCATGAGTGCACAAATTGCAGTTCGCCTTAAAAAAATACAAAAAACCATCCCGCTGGATTATAATGAGCATGTTCAAAAATTCATCACCTTTAATGTAAATCGAAAAGAACATGTGGCTAAAGTATTAGGAAGATCAAAAAAATACTTTCCAATATATGAACCCATTTTAGCACAATATGGCGTTCCTGACGAAATGAAATACTTGTCGGTAGTAGAGTCTGCACTCAATCCATTTGCTACTTCCCCCAGGGGAGCTGCAGGACCATGGCAATTTATGTACAGTACTGCTCAGCGTTTCGAGCTGGACATCAACAAACGTTTTGACGAACGCCGTGATCCGTACAAATCTTGTGAGGCAGCATGCAGATACTTGAAATACATGTACAATCTGTATGGCAACTGGCAGTTGGCAATAGCCTCATATAATTGTGGACCGGGCAATGTAAACAAAGCCATCAAAAAAGCAGGAGGCTCTAAAAACTTCTGGGATATTCGACCTTATTTACCGGCCGAAACCAGAGCTTATGTGCCCATGTTTATTGCCACTGTGTATGCCATGAAATATGCTTCGCAGTATGGCATTGCACCAATGGAACTCAGCAGAGAAAGTACCCAGCGAGTTACAGTAAAGGATAAAATATCCCTTAATGACCTTGTCAATTTAATCGGCATTCCCAAACAAACCATCATTGATGAAAATCCGTCTTTATTAACCACTTTAATTCCAGCAGGTTTTACATTGAACATCCCAAATTCAAAATATATAACATTCAATAAGTATCAGGATTCCATGTATATCAATGCACTGGATATGCTGACTGCTCAAAAATTAGATTTACCTAAAGTAATAAAACCGGAAAGTACACCTGTAGAGACCAACTGCGAAACTGAACCGGTAACAGATTATTCTACAAAACCCATAACCAAACAACCGACTTCTAAAGAAGAGACTGTTGCTTCAAAACAGCAACCTGCAAATGCAGATAATGAGAAATCTTTTTTCACCAAATTGAAAGAAAAATTCACTACTAAAAAAGAGGAACCAAAGCCCATAGAAACTAAACCAAAACCAAAAACACAACCAGTGAAAGATGAACCGCTGGCAAAAGTAAAAGTGGTAAAAGAAAGCGATAAAAAACAAGATAAAACCCAAGGTGATAAGCTGAAGAAAGAGCAGGATAAAAATAAAACTATAGTTGACAAGAAACAAACTGAGGCTGAAAAGAAGAAAGCCGAGGCAGATAAAAAACAAGCAGAAACCGCAAAAAACAATACACAACAGCCTAAATCCACAATGGGTAAAACTGCAACTGAAGCAAGCACGAACACAACATTAAAAACTGATATTTTACAAGAAATTTCTAAGCAAAAAAATTACAAACTGCCTGATTTAATAAAAGAAGATGATGATAATTATAAAGTCATCACCTATACAGTTAAAGATGGCGACAATCTGGGGTATATAGCACATTGGTTTCATTGTAAAGTAAAAGATATTAGAAGATGGAATGAACTGAATGGCAATTTTATTGATGTTGATGATGAATTGTTAATTTACGTTCACAAAAACGATTATAAGAAATTCACCAGATTCAATTATCTCAGTTTGAGGATGAAAGAAATGCTGAGTGCCGAAATACAGACACAGGAAGAAAAAGATGCAGAAAAGTTAAAAGAACAAATGGCAGACACGCTTGCAACTTCCGCTATTCAACAAGCAAAAACACAGACACCTTCAAAACAAACACCAGTGCAGCAACCTGTTGTTGCAAAACAGAACTGCTTTGAAGAATATACCATAAAACAAGGTGAAAACCTCTGGACAGTAGCCCGTAAGAAAGGCTATGGCAGCGTAAAAGAGTTGATGGAATGGAATAATTTTAAGCAAACGCCGACTTTGCACAAAGGCGATAAGATAAAAGCCAGAAAAATTGCTTGTTAGCAAAATAAATACCAATTTTCTTGTAGAACAAATTATATACTTTAATCATCTCAATTCCAGAGATTTTTGGTACTTTTGACCTTTTATTTATGTTTGCTTATATACAGGGAAAACTATCTTTTAAATCACCCACGCATGTTTACTTAGAGTGCGGAGGAATTGCCTATATCTTGCATATCAGCTTATCCACCTATTCGCAAATAGAAGACAAGGAACAAGTTAAGTTATTCACACATCTTGTTGTTCGGGAAGATGCCCATCTTTTGTATGGTTTCTTTACGGAAGAAGAAAAAACGATGTTCCTGCATTTGATATCCGTTTCCGGGATTGGTCCAAATACGGCCAGACTGGTTTTATCTTCTTTGTCAGTAAATGAATTTCATCAGGCAATAATCCGGGAAGATGTGCGTTTAATACAATCAATAAAAGGTATTGGCCCTAAATCTGCACAACGGCTCATACTGGAATTGAAAGACAAATTGAAGAAAGAAAATCTTACGGAAATCCTGCCTGCACTTTCGGGTTCATCAGCTATTGCACATAGTGCCGAAGCACTTGCTGCACTCAGCATGCTTGGCTTCCAGAAAAGCCATGCTGAAAAAGCCATGCAAAAGGCAATGAAAGAAAATCCGGGTATGGAATCTGTAGAAGCAATTATTAAAGCGAGTTTAAAAAATTTGTAAAACTAAAAGAATTGTCCTGAGTGGAATTTAAGAACATAAATAAAAAAAATATTGCGAGGGTATTACTTTTCGCATTATTGTGTTTATATACGGATGCAAAAGCGCAGGATTCTATTAAACTAAAATATCCACTTTCAGATCGGAATACCGATTTTTATACAACGCAACCAAAAAGCAGTCTGGATTTCAAAGACCCGAAAATTATTGAGAAAAAAGTAGAGTACGACCCTGCTACAGGAAAATTTATCATTTATGAAAAAATAGGCGATACGTATTACCGCACGCCTACATATATGACTTACGACGAATATTTGGAATATTCTAAACGAGAAATGGAAAATGAATATTTCCAAGACCGTTCCCGTGCCATAGACCTTGCTGAGCGCAAAAGCAAGCAACCTTTCTTATATCAAGGTCCTGAGTTATATAATCGTTTCCTTGGCGGAACAAAAATAGAAATCAAGCCACAGGGCAATGTAGATGTTACGATAGGTGTCAATTCGCAACGTATAGACAATCCTATATTGCCGCAAAACCAACGCCGCAATATCAATTTTGATTTTGATATGAATATCAATCTCGGTTTACAGGCTTCCGTAGGCGACAAATTGAAACTCGGCATTACCTATAATACAAAATCGGGTTTTGCATTTGAAAACCAGATGAAACTGGGCTATAAAGGCAAAGAAGATGATATCATACAAGCTTTAGAGTTCGGAAATGTTAGTCTTCCATTACGCAGTGCACTTATCAAAGGACCGCAGAACTTATTTGGTATGAAAACGCAGTTCAAATTCGGTCGTTTATTAATTACCAATATTCTTTCCCAACAGAAATCAAAAACAGAAAATATCCGTATCGAGAATGGTGCACAAACCAAGAAATTTGAAATAAAATCTGATGAATATGAAGAAAATAAACACTTTTTCTTTTCTCAGTATTTTAGAGACCAATACGAACCCAGCTTGAGCAGACTGCCGTTCGTAGGAGCGCAAACCGTGATAAACCGTATAGAAGTATGGGTAACCAATAAGACCAGACAAACGGAAAATGTACGCGATGTGGTTTGTTTTCAGGATATCGGTGAGCCTAACAAAGTTTATAACCCTACCATTTTGGGTGGCTCTGGCAATGCCTATCCTGATAATAATTCTAATGGTCTTTATGGTATAATCACACATAGTGCAGATGCGGCTAATTTCAGAGATCCAAGCCGTACTATTTCATTTTTGGAAAATAAAAGTTTTCAGGCGGTAGATGATTATGAAAAAACAAGTGCCAGAAAATTGGCAACATCGGAATATATTATCAACGACAAACTGGGTTATATCTCACTCAACCAACAATTGAGACCTGATGAAGTACTGGGTGTAGCTATAGAATATACGGTGAATGGAAAAGTGTATCAGATAGGTGAATTTGCTACTGACTTACCCCCATTGGCAGATTCAACAAGAGCCGAAGACCGTGTTCTTGCCTTAAAAATGTTAAAAGCTACTTCTATCAGAACAACCGAACCCATTTGGGATTTGATGATGAAGAATGTGTATTCACTGAATGCATATAACGTGAGTAATGAGCAGTTTTATTTTGATATTTATTATCAGGATCCGGGTGGTGGATTAAAACGCTATTTACCGGAAGCCGGCAATATCAGTGGTCAGCAATTATTGAAAGTACTCAATCTGGACAACCTCAATACACAGCTGGATCCGCAACCTGACGGAAGATTTGACTTCATTCCGAACGTTACGATTAACCCGCGCAACGGTAGAATTTATTTCCCCGTTTTAGAGCCATTTGGCAAAACATTAGCTACAAAAATTGGTGATCCAACGATTTCTTCCAAATTTGAGTATCGTTATTTGTACGATACGACCAAAACAGCAGCCTTGCAATATCCCGAATACAACCGCTTTATTCTGAAAGGTTCTTATCGTGGTACAGATAACAGCACATACAGATTACCGGGCGCATTTAATTTACCGCAAGGCTCAGTAAGCGTTAGTGCAGGTGGGAATGTACTAAAAGAAAATATTGACTATACCGTAAATTATGGTATCGGCGAAATTAATATTATCAATCAGGGGGTATTGAACTCAGGCGTTCCAATTGATATAAAATTTGAAAACAATATTCTTTTTGGCGTTGTTAATAAATCTTTGATTGGTACACGTTTGGATTACACGATAAATAAAAACTTTTCCATTGGTTTTACCCATTTGCGCTTAGCAGAAAAGCCATTTACGCAAAAAGTAAACTTCAATGATGACCCGATAAAAAATAATGTATTCGGACTGGATTTGAATTACTCTACAGAATCAAAAGGATTAACCAGAGTATTTAATAAAATTACGGCTCAAGATACCAAAGCACCTTCTAAGGTAAATGTAATGGCAGAAGCAGCTTACTTTAAACCCGGGCATTCCAAAGCCATAAATATTGATGATGCCGGAACTGTTTATGTGGATGATTTTGAAGGAGCAAGTACCAATTTTGATATTAAAGGAAGTTTCTTGTCGTGGCAATTAGCTTCTACGCCTAAAAATATGCCCAATCCATTCGGAGTAGAAAAATTTCCGGAATCCAGATTAAGTGACAGTATCTCTTATGGTTTTAACCGAGGCAAAATTTCTTGGTATTCCATTGACCCGTTGCTGTATTCCAAAGGCAATAACAACCCAATGGATGATGGAGCAATCAACGATGCAAACAGCAATATTTATACAAAACAGTTTCAGGAAAACGATGTATTTAAATACAAGGAAAATACAACAATTACCAATCCGCCGCTTTATACATTGGATATAAATTTCGACCCTAACAAAAGAGGATCTTATAATTATGAAACATTACCTACTGCTTATTCCAAAGGGGTGAAACCTAATGGTGATTTGCGCAACCCTGAAACACGATGGGGAGGTATTATGCGCACAATTGAGTCTACTACAGACTTTGAAGCTGCCAATATTGAGTTTGTTCAATTCTGGGTATTAGATCCCTTTCAATTTCCTGGAGCAGACAGAAAAGGAAATCTCTATTTGCATTTAGGTACCATATCAGAAGATATTTTAAAAGACTCCCGCAAACAATACGAAAACGGATTACCGCGTCCGGGTGCAGCTACTACGGTAGATACATCTAACTGGGGCGTAACACCCACTATTACGAATGCATTGACCAATCAGTTTGATGCAGATCCTGATGTTATCAGAAAACAAGATGTAGGTTTGGATGGTTTGGATGATGATGCTGAAAGAGCATTTTTCAGTAATTATTTAGCTGCATTAAATGGAGTAGTTTCTGATGCCAATGTTTTGGCACAAGCTCAAAATGACCCATCAACAGATGATTATGCCTTTTTTAAAAATGACAAGTTTGCTTCTTCAGATGGTGTACGTACCCGTTATTTTGATTTTGCAAACACGGAAGGTAACTCATCCAATAACGCCGGCAGTAATAATAATATAAACGGCAATTCAAAAAGCCAGCCGGATAATGAAGATTTAAACAATGACAACACGTTGAATGAAACAGAAGAATATTTCCAATACCGCATTCCTTTTGATATTACCAGTTTACAGAATTCTTCTTATTTGTCAGACAGGGTAAGAGTAGATGTTAATGGTAATGATTCTGCCATTTGGTATCAGTTTAAAATTCCTATTAAGGAATTTGAAAGCCGTGTCGGTAATATCTCAGATTTTCGTTCTATTCGCTACATACGTTTAGTTTTATCAGATTTTGACCAGCCTGTTACCATGCGTTTTGCACAGATTAGTCTTATCAGAAACCAATGGCGACGATATGATTTATCATTGGATGAACCGGGTGAAGTTTTGCCGGGTGATAATACCACAAATACTGATTTTAGTGTTACCTCAGTAAACGTAGAAGATAATTCATCACGGATTCCTATACCCTATGCTGTTCCTCCGGGTATTAATCGCGAAGACAACGTGAGTGGTTATAATAATGCTTTGCAAAATGAGCAAGCGATGAGTTTGCAAGTTTGTGAATTGAAAGACGGAGATGCCCGTGCCGTATTTAAAACCACTGATTTGGATTTGCGAAATTATAAACGCCTGAAAATGTTTATACATGCAGAAGACTATCAAGGCGGAGCAGGTTCTTCTTTCCCGATAAAAAACAATGACATTCACGCATTTTTAAGAATAGGTTCTGACTTTACAGAAAACTATTACGAATACGATATTCCGTTGAAAGTAACGCCTGCCGGTACGTATGACATCAATAGTGATATTGACCGTCGTCTGATATGGCCTGATTCTAATGATATCAATATTCCCTTAGACAGTTTAACGAACTTAAAACAGTTGCGCAATAACAGTAATGCACCACTCACCCGACCATTTGAACATTTTTTGGCTGATGGAAAAAAAGCTACCGTGATGGGTAATCCGGATTTGGGTGTGGCATCTGTAATGATGATAGGAATAAGAAACCCTAAATTAATAATAGGTGAAAACGATGCTACAGATGACGGACTTTCTAAATGTGCCGAAGTTTGGGTGAATGAGTTGCGTTTAGCCGGGTTTGATGAGAGTGACGGATGGGCAGCATTAGGTAGGGTAGATATGCAATTGGGTAATTTGGGTAATGTAATTCTATCGGGCAATATGCATACTATTGGTTATGGCGATTTGGAACAAAGGCTGAATCAACGATACCGCGATGATTATTACCAATATGATATTGCTACAAATCTGCAATTAGGCAAGCTTATCCCTGAAAAAGCAGGTTTGCAAATTCCGGTATATGCACAGTATTCACAAACCATTTCCAATCCGCAATACGACCCATACGAATATGATACGAAACTAAAAGATAAATACAATGCGATAAAAGCAGATGGTGATTTATCTAAGGCTGAGAAAAAAGATAAGATAGATTCAATAAAAAGAGTAACGCAGGATGTAACGACAATTGCCAGTGTAAATGTGACTAATTTGCAAAAAGTACGTACTAATTCTGAGAAAAAACCAAGAGTTTATGATGTAGAAAATTTCACACTAAGCTATGCCTATACGCAAACACAAAAACATAATCCGATAGTTGAAGATGAGAAAATAGTTCGTCACAGAGGTTCTCTCGGATGGAGTTTCTCCCCTGCTTCAGCTTATTGGCAACCATTTAAAAAAATTAAAAACAACAATATTCACCTTAAACCGATTAAGGAATTTAATTTGAATTTCAAACCGAATTCCATACAATTCAGAACTGATATTAACCGACAATATGGTTACACCAAAATCAGAGATATAGGCAATGACGGTTTAGTGAT
This sequence comes from uncultured Chitinophagales bacterium, assembly GCA_964584555.1. Lineage (GTDB taxonomy): Bacteria > Bacteroidota > Bacteroidia > Chitinophagales > JADIYW01 > JADJSS01. The sequence continues at coordinate 26,423 of CAZPBT010000003.1, read as the reverse complement.
TTTGCCTACTTACGACAAGTATTTCACTTGGGACAGATTTTGGAGTATTAAATATAATATTACGAAGTCTATAAATGTAGATTTCATGGCTAACAACAAAGCCCGTATTGATGAACCTTTCGGGGCATTGGATACCAAAGAAAAACGCGATACGGTGAAACGCAATTTCTGGCATTTTGGTCGACCAATTAACTATAACCATATTTTCAATGTAAGTTATAATTTACCGTTCCAACTGATACCTGCACTTGACTGGATAACTGTAAAAACCAGGTATGGTGCCACTTACGATTGGCTTGCAGCTCCGTTAGGATTAACTTCATTAGGAAATATCATTAAAAATGCACAAGATTATCAGATTACAGGGGAGGTAAATTTTAAAAATTTATATGCCAAATCCAAACAGCTGAAACCATATACTACTTCTTCTCCTCCTAAAGACAAGAAAACGTATGCCGATGATTATGCCAAATACAAAGATCAAATGGCAAATCTGGACAAACAAATTATCCAAAAGAAAGATGAAATTGTTAAAAAGACAGACGAAATAGAGCGTGCTGAAAAGGATACATCTTTCACTAAAGCAGAAATAAAACAATTAGTAGATCAAAAGAAACAACTGAAAAATGATTTGCGGACATTGAAACTCAATAAGCGACAAGGTCAAATGCCTGCAAATCCGAAGTTGGAATATGTATATCGTCCATTATTAATGCTGCAACGTGCTTCTGTCAGCTATGATGTAAAAAACACGACTATACTGCCCGGCTTCATGCCTTCTCCACTTTTATTTGGTCAGAATTTCAAACAGAATGCACCGGGTGGAGCATTTTTATTTGGCGCACAGCGAGATACAAACTGGCTGAATAAAATTGCTCAAAAAGGATGGATGTCTACGGATACGATGATTAACTCACAATTTATTCAGACACGGCAGAAGACATTTAACATGCGTGTTACATTAGAACCTTATCGCGATTTCAGAGTTGAAATATCCATGCAAAAAACCAAAGGCGAAAACTACTCTGAGTTTTTTAAACAAACAGGTGCAGGTTCTGCTTTTCAACACCTCACCCCAATGGTGAATGGCAATATGTCCATGTCATTCATGATGCTTCGTACGATATTTGACAAAGTAGATCAAAATAATTTCAGTTCTACTTTCCATATTTTCGAACAATTACGGGAGAAGTATTCTCAAAAATTTGGTGAAATTAATTTAGCTTCTGTCGGCCCGTATCAAAATGATTCAATTGTTTTACCCAATTTTAAAGAAGGCTATGGTCCGTTTTCGCAGGATGTATTAGTTCCTTCATTGTTAGCGGCCTACTCCGGCAGAAATCCGGATAATATAAAATTAAATCCGCTTAAAACGATGCCTTTACCTAACTGGCGTATTACTTACACTGGGTTTTCTAAAACAAAATGGGGTAAAAAACTATTTACATCGTTTAATATTGAGCATGGCTATAACTGTACGTTTAATGTTGGTTCGTACGTAACTAATCTGAAGTATTTAGGCTTGCCGGGATATTATGGTGAAGATTTATATTATGTACCAGAACAACTGGATTCAATTTCGGGCAATTATTACAGTTATTATCTCATTCCACAGGTAGTCATCAATGAGCAATTTTCACCGTTAATCGGAATTGATATTACCTGGAAAAATTCTTTGATTACCAATTTTGAATTTAAGAAATCTCGAACTTTGGGATTGAGTATGCTGGATTACCGTTTGACAGAAACCCGTAGTACTGAATATGCATTTGCATTAGGCTATAAATTGGCAAAATTCAAGATACCGTTTAAGATTAAAGGCAAACGAATTACATTGAATAATGATATCAATATGCGTGCAGACTTTTCTTATAGGGATGACCGTACTTTAAGTTACAGATTAGATCAAAATATTGCTGAGCCAACACGTGGACAAAAGATGATTTCATTAGCAGCCACTATCGACTATGTAATTAATAATAAATTGAATGTACGTTTGTTTTATGATTTCAGAAAAACGATACCTGCTACATTGGCATCCTATCCTACACGCTCACATCGTGGAGGAATCACATTCCGATTCTCTTTGACACCTTAGCAATTTTGTATTCAAGAAAAAGTAGAAAAAAGTTCGATTTACTTGTAAAATTTCAAAAATAAGTTTTATATTTGCACTCCTGAAAAACGAGGATCGGTAGTTCAGTTGGTTAGAATACGTGCCTGTCACGCACGGGGTCGCGGGTTCGAGTCCCGTCCGGTCCGCCAACACAAAAAAGCTCTCATTTTTAATGAGGGCTTTTTTATTTTTATGAATAAATCTCATTATATATAAAGCCGGTTTAAGACAAAGAAAATTCATTGAATACACCATCTTAAATATTAATCCACCAGATGTTCTCCTGCTGTTTTCTTTGCACTTATTTTATGAAACAGTTGTGAAAATGCTGCTTGCTCCGAATCGGGTATTTGTTTTTTATCAATAATGTATGCCGTATTATCGCTGATAAACAACAAATACAAATTGGGTGTTTCTTCAAACGAAAACAAATTATCATACAACATTTCCGTTTTGTTTTTATTCGAAGCAGTTACACTAAAGCGGTCTGTCATAAATAAATATGCTACATTCGTAAAATTTTCAGCTGCCTTTTTATAATTGCTTTTCATATTGCGAATTGAAGCATAGTACATAAAAAAAGGAAATCCACAGAAAGCAACTGTAACCCAAATATTGGTTAAATCAGCCTGTTTTTGGATAATAATTCTGAAAATAAGATTAAGTAATCCGATTAAAAATATGACAGCATAAGTAATCTTAGTTGACAGCTTCGTTTTCTTTAAAAAGAAGGTTTTAAAAAACTCTTTGTAGGCCTCGTACGTGAGTGTTTGTGAGAATTTGATTTCCATTATAATAAAAGTAAGTGTAAATTCAGATATTTGCATCGTGCAGCAAAGAAAAAAATTAGTAATTATTGGAGGTGGTCCCGCCGGATTTTTCGCAGCTGTTCATGCTGCAAAAGTTCATCCCGATTGGTCCATACTTATTTTGGAACAAGGCAATCATGTTTTAGGAAAAGTTAAAATATCGGGTGGCGGAAGATGTAATGTTACTCATGCTTGTTATGATACCCGTGAGTTAACCCAATTTTATCCACGCGGACAGAAGGAGTTATTGGCACCATTCAAACTATTTGCCTGTGCCGATACCCTGCATTGGTTTGAAGAAAGAAATGTACCACTCAAGACAGAAAAAGATGGCAGGGTGTTTCCTGTTACAGATGATTCACAAACCATAATAGATTGTTTACTAAATGAAGCCAAAAAAAATCAAATAGAAATCAGAAAAAACTGCAAAGTTTTTTCCATTTCTCATCAGCAAAAATTTAGCATAAAAACAGACCGGGAAGCTTTAGAAGCCGATGTTGTGATTGTTGCATGTGGCAGCAGTTCACTAATTTGGGAAACACTTAAAGAAATGGGACATATAGTAATTCCTCCTGTTCCGAGCTTATTTTCATTCAAAACTAAAAATACGCTATTCAGAAATTTATCCGGCATAGCCATACCCAATTGCTCTATTAAAACAAATGCGGATAAAGTGGTGGCAAATGGCACTGTTTTAATTACGCATGAAGGAATGAGTGGTCCGGCTATTTTAAAATTATCCGCTTTCTCTGCACGAAGTTTAGCTAAAAAAAATTATCAATTTGATTGCAGTATAAATTGGTGCAATGCTAAACAAGAAGACTGCCTGCTATTACTACAAGAAATAAAATCAACGCATACAAAAAAGCAAATTCACAATTTCGCACCTTATGATTTTCCTGCTCGATTTTGGGAAAATGTGTTGTTAGAAAATAAAATACCACATCAAAAATTATGGGCAGATATCAGCAAGAATGAACTGCAAAAACTGGCACAATTTTTAACTAACTGTACGATTCAAATTTCTGGCAAATCCACCAATAAAGACGAATTTGTTACAGCAGGAGGTATTAAACTGAGTGAAGTTGATTTTAAAACGATGCAAAGCAAGCGTATTCCCGGCTTATATTTTGCCGGCGAAGTGTTAGATATTGACGGAGTAACGGGTGGTTTTAATTTTCAAGCTTGTTGGACAACGGGTTATATTGCAGGAATAATGATGAATGATAAATGTTGAATGTTGAATGTTGAATGTTGAATGTTGAATTTTAAATTCAATAAACTATTTTTTTTGCAAATTGCTTT
>CAZPBT010000003.1:8454-22093 GCA_964584555.1 uncultured Chitinophagales bacterium | reverse complement strand
AATGTTGAATGTTGAATTTTAAATTCAATAAACTATTTTTTTTGCAAATTGCTTTATCGCCCATTGCCAACTGGTTCTCAGTGTCGTTTAAACTTAAGATCTTTTACAACATCTACAAAGAATGATTTAGCATCAAATTTTTGATTTCCGAAAAACTGTGTCATGCCCACCATATCACCGTGGCTTACACTTTGATGTGTATCCTCACCAATTATCCCTCTGTATTTTCCCCATTTGCCACTCTCCACACCTACCATGCCGTCATTTTTTCCTTCATAAGGTCGGATAATATAGGCTAATGTCTTCCACAATACATTCGGGTATTCTTTATTGACATGGCTAACATAACTTTGATAATAAATCGCTGACATATCCGGTACATCATCGTTAAACTTTTTCATTCCGTCAGTAGTAATTTGTACTACAGCGCGCAAACTATCGGGACGGGAGTCACCTAAAAGCATGGCATATAAGTTGACTAACCTCGCTGTTGCAAATTTCGGTATGGGCAATTTACCTAAAATAATATCGGCTAAATGTGTGCCATGATGCGGTGTACCTAAGGTGGTGATGCTTGAAATAGCATCTTCCATACCCATGCGCGAAGCTACATATCGCGATTCGAGACCGCCTTTACTGTGTCCGATTAGATTGATTTTCTGAGCTCCTGTTTTCTCCAAAATATCCAAAATTCTGAACTTCAGTTTTATTGCATTGTCTGGAATTGAAAGAAAGGCTTCCTGATTAGCAGTAAATACTGAACATCCGTGTTCTTTTAAATAATTAGGAATATTGCCCCAATAACTCATCAAACGATGATTATCATGAAAACCCAGTCCACTCACCAATAAAACAGGATATTTGGTATTGCATTGAGTGAGTTTGTCGTTATCGAGCGTAATTATTTCTGCCATCGGATCAGTTTGCAATGTTAAAGTAAGTTCCATAAAAAATCAATGTTTTGTGTCAGATTTTTTGTGGTTAACTATCAAATAACATAATCTTTGTTGTAATTAGAAGGAAAACTTGCTTAATTTGTATCATCCGTTTGTTATAATTGAATGGTTAGTGATGAATTAAATCCCTGTAAAAAATTTAAGCTAAAAAATAAACACTTATTAAAACGGAAATTAAAATGTATATAAGATGAAAATTGGCATTCAAGGATTTAAAGCTTCCTTTCACGAGATAGCAGCACTGAAATTTTTTGGAGATGATATTGAAACAGTTGACTGCGCTACGTTTGGAAAACTGTTTGCCACACTGCAATCCGGAGATGCTGATTATGCAATTTGTGCAATAGAAAATTCTTTAGCCGGCGCAATCTTGCCCAATTATGCATTACTGCGAAATCATGATTTTGAAATTTTTGGTGAAGTTTATTTGCGTATTGAAATGAATTTAATGTCATTGCCCAATCAAAGGATAGAAGATCTGGAAGAAGTACACTCCCACCCTATTGCTTTATTGCAGTGCAGAAACTTCTTTGAGCCCTACCCAAATATCCAGTTAATCGAATCTTTTGATACGGCCTTGAGTGCAGAAGAAATTAAAAAACATCATATCCGGCACAGAGGTGCCATAGCCAGCAAACGGGCTGCTGAAATTTATGATTTGGAAATTTTGGCAGAAGATATTCACGATAACAAACGGAATTTCACTAGGTTTTTAGCCATCAAAAAGAGAAACCAACCTGCTCTCCTTAATCATGCAATTATTAATAAAGCTTCCCTATCTTTCAGAGCACACCATTCACCCGGCAGTCTGGCTAAAGTGTTGACTATAATCGGTGATAAAAATATCAACCTGACAAAGATTCAATCTTTACCTGTTATCGGTGAAGAATGGCAATATTATATGTATATAGATCTGGAATTTACTGACGAATCCGATTTCAGAGCAATAATAAATGATATTCAACCCTATACTACTGAATTAAAAATCTTAGGAGCTTATGTTGCCGGAGAAAAACTACTATAACCCATTCTTCTGTTTAAACTACATAGAAACATAGCATTTTTAATCATAAAGAGTTATTTGGTCATTCAGTTTAGATAATCAAGCAGAAGCATAGTATAGCCTTAGGTGATTCCTATATTTTTCTATTCATACATGATTTTGTCTGGTAAGCATTGTTAAACCTAAAAAAAATCTGTGTCTCTTTGTGGTAAAAATTATAAATCAACTCACAAAAGAATATGAATTAATGCAGTTTTATCTTCTTTATTTTTCATAAAGTTCAATATACACTTGCCCGTCTGATACACGGTATAGCTTATTCCAAGTCTTTATGTCTTTTATCTGTTCGTCTGAGAAATCATTACAGACATTAGAAAACAGTACGTATTTTACTTGCTCCAAACGGCTTCCATTTACATTGATCATGCGTACTGTATCCGCTGTCATATCCGATTGATGCATACTGGCATCCAATGGAAATGTAGTTCCGGTTTGTGTTCGGGATATACCCATTTCATCCATTTGCCGAAAGATGGCCTTTTTAGTTGTAAAATAATTTCTGTGTAACATCGTACAATCCCATGCATTGGAAATGGGTACCGGATAAATCATTTTATTGCCAAAGACTAAGAAAAGAATCAGCATTAAACTCCACCTGAAATTAAATTGATTCATAAAATGCAATACATTAAGCAAAAGCAAAACATAGACTATCAAATAATAACGGTGGTTGACAGGATTTGAAAAGGGCAACAAACTTATTGATAATACTAAAATTGGAATGAGTAATAATCCAACTAACTGTTTATTGTACTTTTTTGTAAATAGTGAGATGATAAACAATAAACTTAAGGCCACAATGCCCAAATCGAAAAAGCAACGAGCTATCGAAAATAAATTTTTCAGCAAGTGTTGAAAATCAGCCCAACCTCTGTGATTTGCCCATCCCACAGCCGGAGTAGACAACCACCATCCGCATTGCCATTGATGATAACTATACCAACATGCAATTAAGGCTATGGAAATAAAAAAAGGAAATAAAAAAGGGCGTAATTCAATCTTATATATATACCAAGCTGTAACTAAGAGTGCACCCCATAACACTAAACCTCTTAAACTGACAGCAAGCAGTAAAATTAAAAAGACAGTAAGCAGTCCTTTTTTAGCTTTAAGTATTGCCCATAATGCCCACATATACAAACTTAAAAGTACGGCATCATAACTGACTAAGCTATATTGCGCCAATACATGTGGAATGGCAAAAAAAGCCAGTAGGGCTAAAACTTGTTGCAGCAACGTAAACCCAAAATTTCTGAGTAATAAAATAAAAGCTATTACTCCCGACAGGATTATGGGCAACATGGCTAAATGTGCGGCAAATAGATTCTTACCCAAAATCTTATAAAATAATGTAATATATATATAGAAAAATGGCGGATGCCCTGCATCTATCTGTGTGGGTAAAATCAGATTATGGAAACCATTTTCGTAATAATGCTGAGTAATAGTAGATGTGAGAAGCGTATCCCAGAAAAACGGATTTTGCCATGAAATAAAGCTGACAAATATAGCAATGGCAATGCCTGTAATAAAAGGTATTCTTTCTTGAGATGGCAACATAGCGCAAAGATAACATAAGTACCCTGATTAAATCGTAACTTTAAATCATGAAATTGTCGCTTGCTATTTCGCCTTGTCCGAATGATACCTTTATTTTCGATGCACTGATTCATCATAAAATAGACACGGAAGGTATAGCGTTTGATGTACATTTTGCTGATGTAGAAGCCCTCAACACAGCAGCATTAGAGCAACAATATGACATCACCAAGTTGAGTTATTTTGCTTATGCTTTTGTTTCTGATTATTATATTTTATCTCATTCGGGAAGTGCATTAGGCAATAATTGCGGTCCCTTACTTATCGCCAAATCCTTACTCACTGAAGATGAAATAAAACAAGCTAAAATTGGCATTCCCGGAAATTATACGACAGCAAATTTCTTGTTTTCGCTGCGTTATCCAGAAGCAAAAAATAAAGCCAATCTGCTGTTTTCTGATATTGAAAACAGCATTTTAGAAGATGAAATTGATGCGGGTGTAATTATACATGAGAACCGGTTTACTTATGAAGCTAAAGATTTAAAAAAAATCATAGACTTAGGAGAATATTGGGAAACTACTTACAATGCACCTATTCCTTTAGGTGGAATTGCTGTTAAACGAAACTTGCCTCAGCCAATTCAACTTGCTGTTGAAAGAACAATAAGAAGAAGTATAGAATACGCTTTTGAGTATCCGCAAAGTTCGTCTGATTTTGTAGCACAATATGCACAGGAAATGAATAGTGAAGTATGCCGTCGTCATATTGATTTATATGTCAACAAATACAGTATCGAACTAGGCTTTGAAGGCGAATACGCAGTTAACTTACTGTATAAAACTGCAGAAGAAAAAGGCATAATAAAAGAAATAAATACACCGATTTTTATTTAAGTATATATTCAATCTATCGCAAATCAAATCCTTTGGTATAGTTTTCCCATTTTTCAATAAGTTGTACAAAATTATCGGGCAAGGGTTGTTCAAAATACATTTCTTTTCCGGTTCTTGGATGAATAAAACCCAAACTTTGTGCATGCAAAGCCTGATGTGGCATAAGCGCAAATCCGTTGTCTATAAATGCTTTGTACTTGCCATAGACTGTACCGCTTAAGATCTGATCGCCGCCATAAGAGTAATCGCCAAAAAGCGTATGCCCAATATATTTCATGTGTACACGTATCTGGTGCGTTCTGCCTGTTTCCAGTTTACATTTTACCAGTGTTACATAACCATATCGCTTTTGTACTTCGTAATTAGTCGCTGCAAATTTTCCTAAATTACCATCAGGCACAGCCATAAAGACTTTGCGGTTTGAAGGATTTCGTGCAATATTACATTCTATTCTTCCTGATTTCTCTTCAATATCGCCCCATACCAGAGCAATATAATGCCGTTTTATCGTTCGGTCAAAAAACTGTTTTGCTAAATGATTTAACGCCTGTTCTGTTTTTCCGATGATGATTAAACCGGATGTATTTTTATCCAAACGATGGACAAGTCCCGGGCGCGTGTCGCCTGTAATTTGCGGTAAATCCTTACAATGCCATAACAAAGCGTGTACCAGTGTTCCATGAAAATTGCCATGTCCCGGATGACAAACCATGCCTGCCTTTTTATTGATGAGCAATACATCTTCATCTTCGTAAACGATATCTAAAGGAATATTTTCAGGTTCTACTGTATAATCCCAAACAGGATTGGGCATTACTATTTGTATAGTGTCTAACGGGCGAATTTTATAGTTAGATTTTACCGGTTTTTCATTGACCAAAATATTTCCGGCTTCAGCAGCCTGCTGTATCTTATTGCGCGATACGTTAGGAATTAATTCTGCCAGATACTTATCTATGCGCACCGGCTCTTTGCCTTTATCTATGGAAAAGCGATAATGCTCATACAATTCATCTTCGATATTGTCTGCTGATTCATCTTGTTTATGCTCATTATATACTTGCTTTTTCATCTCTGCGATAAAGATAAAAAGATAATGCCTTTTTTAAAAACGAACTATGATCAATTACCCTATTTATATACGTAAATCATCATTAAGTTAAAAAAATGTATCTTTCTCAATTTCCATTATTTCCGTTATCTTTATAGCTGTTTAGTGTAACTTTTATGAATAGTTTTTTTGCAAAACGGCTGATACTTATTTTGTTTTTTTTGAACATTGTTCACACTTTTGCCACGCACAACCGAGCCGGTGAAATTACTTATACCCATGTTGCCGGATTTACTTATGAGTTTACCATCACCACATATACTAAAGTAAGTGGTGCCAGTGCAGATGCAGACCGGCCCAGATTGGGAATTTCATGGGGCGATGGTACGTTTGATTCCATAAACAGAACATCTGAAGTAATGTTGCTTGCCGATATCAAGCAAAACAAATATACCGCACGCCATACCTATTCCGGACCTCGTACATACGTAGTAGGCATGAGTGACCCAAACAGAATTGGCGATATAATCAATATTAGCAACTCTGTTAATATTTTATTTTATTTAGAAGACACGGTGAAAATATACGACCCGAATCTTATTGGATATAATAACTCACCGCAATTGTTAAATCCACCGATAGACAATGGAGTTGTAGGACAAATATTTGTACATAATCCGAACGCCTATGACCCTGATGGCGATAGTCTGGATTTTTCTATAATTTCTCCTTTACAAGCCTCGGGGCTGGCAGTTCCCGGCTATACACCGCCAAATCTTATTGGGCCAGGGCCGAATAATCAGATTTCTATCAATCCACATACAGGTGAGCTTATTTGGAATACACCACAGGTAGTAGGCATTTATAATATTGCCATTTTAGTAAGAGAATATCGAAGTGGCGTTTTGATTGGTACGGTAATCAGAGATTTGCAAATATTTATCAGTGATGCTAATAATTTGCCGCCTAAAATCACCATGCAAGAAAAAATTTGTGTGGTTGCCGGAACACGCATTCATATGAATATTACGACAAACGATCCAAATGCCGGGCAAATCGTAACGCTTACGGCAAATGGAGCTCCATTTTTAGTTCCGGTAAGTCCTGCTACTTTTGTGGCTGCCGCGCCTGCCAACCCAACAAGCGCCATATTTGACTGGCAAACAAGCTGTGATCACCTGACAAGAAACGATTATCAGGTTGTTGTTAAGGCAACAGATAATTTTACCCCACTCTTATTGACTGATTTAAAAACGCTGATCATAAAAATATTAGCCCCTGCTCCACAAAATCCGGTTGCCGTTTTAAATCCTGTAAACAAAACGGTATCAATTAAATGGGATAGTCTGTATGCTTGTTCAACAAATCCCAAATTTTTGAATTTTTCTGTTTGGCGCAAAAAAGGTTGTAATATTCCAATAGATACCTGCTCCCCTGATTTGGCTGCTTTAGGCTATCAAAAAATAGGCACCACTAATATTTATACTTTCATTGATAATACAATTCGTTCCGGTAATGAATACAGCTATCGTATTACTGCCAATTTCGGCGACAGAAGTAATGCCGGAATTATTATTAATGCCTTTTCCGGCATTGCATCAACAGAACAATGTATTATTATTCCGGCAGATTTGCCGTTAATCTATAATGTTGATGTGCGAAGTACATCTACAACTACAGGTCAGATATATGTAGAATGGTCCAGACCATTTGCACAACGATTAGATACCATTTCCAATCCGGGGCCTTATGTATTTAAATTATACAGGGCAGAAGGATTTTCCGGAACTAATTTTACATTAGTTACAACAAAATCATTTCCAACATTTTCAACTATCAATGATACCTCATTTTTGGACAATAACTTAAATACTCAAAACCAACCTTATACGTATAAAATTTCATTTTGTGCCAGAGCTACAGATTCACTGGGTACATCTGAGCCTGCGTCATCCGTTTATCTCAATGCAGCGCCACAATATGAAGCCATTCAGTTATCCTGGAATTACAGTGTTCCTTGGATAAATGACAGTTTTGTGGTGTACCGAAAAAACCCGGGAGCTTCAACTTTTGATTCCATTGCCACGGTAACTATAACAACTTTCAGAGATACGGGATTAATCAATGACAGCTTATACTGTTATGTAATTAAGTCTGTTGGTGCCTATCCTGTTGCCGGATTGAAAGAACCTTTGTATAATTATTCAGAAGAAATATGTGCTCGTCCTAGCGACACCACAAAACCTTGCACTCCTACATTAAGTGTCAATAATTTCTGTTTAGATACCAACTTAGATACGGCAGAATACAGAAACTATCTGACCTGGAAATATCAAAATACGACTAATTGCTTTATCAATGACATCACGAAAGTGTATATTTATTATGCATCAAACACGACGGACTCATTTAAAATAATTGACAGTGTATTAGGAAATACGTTTAGCAACTATACCCATATCCTGCCTAACCGCTCACTTGCCGGATGTTATGCAGTACAAGCACAAAGACAAAATGGAAATCTGGGCAGCCTGTCCAATACAGTATGTGTGGATAATTGCCCGCTCTATGTTTTGCCCAACACATTCACGCCAAATGGCAATGGTCAAAATGAATTATATACACCAATTCTGCCTTATCGTTTTGTAGAAAAAATAGATATCAAAATTTACAACCGTTGGGGTGATTTGGTTTTTGAATCTACTAATCCTTACATTGGTTGGGATGGTAAAGACTACAAGACACATAAACCATTAAACACCGGCGTATACTACTACTTGTGTGAAGTTTATTATCAGACAGTAAATGGCATAGAGAAATTAAAAACTCCGTTATCAGGTTATATTCATTTGTTCAGATAATAAAGCCGAGTGGAATTATCACCATGCAAAAAACAGCCGGAATACTTGTATCTTTTATCTTGTTTTTATGTATTCAAAAAAATGTATTTGCCCGAACAGAAAAACATGAATTAAGTGTTCAAGTTGCTGATTATACTACCGGACAGGGAATTGCATATGCAACTTATTATGATTCATTAAATCAAATACAAGGCACTTCAGATTCTCTGGGAAAATTCAGGTTGACGATACCAAAAGGCAGTTATACATTAGAAATTTCTTCTGTAGGCTATCAGTCCATAAAAAGAAAAATAATTTTAACTGAAAACACAACTATCAGCATTTCTTTATTAGCTGACTTAACACTGGGAGAAATTACCATTGCCGGGCAGAAAACACAAAATACAGTAGAAACAAATGCTTCCGGATTAACTACACTTTCTACTATCAGTGTTCAGAAATTGCCTTCCTTTTTTGGGGAAAAAGATATTATGCGAGCTGTATTACTAACTCCCGGTATACAAAGCGGACAAGAAGGAGCAAGAGGTATTTTTGTTCGTGGGGGAAGTCCCGATCAAAACTTGATGATCTACCACAAAGCTCCTATTTTCAATGCTTCACATATCTATGGTTTTCTTTCCGTATTTCCATTAGAAGCCATCAGCAAAATGGATATTTATAAATCATTTATCCCTTCTCGTTTTAGCGGCAGGCTATCTTCCGTATTGGATATACAACCCAACTATGGAAATACCGAAGCATGGAAAGGTGATTACAGTATCAGTTTCATCACACAAAAATTTCATATTGAAGGTCCGTTAAAAAAAGACAAAACATCATTCAATTTAGTGCTGCGCGATTGTCATGCAGGTGCATTCGTTTATCCTGTTTCTAAAACTCAATATAAAAAAGCTTCCGGCAATGACGGCAGTATCAGTTATTTCTTTTATGATATCAATGCCGGTATTCAGCATAAAATAAACGATCACCATACCTTAAACTGGAGCATGTATTCGGGCAGTGATTTTTATCATTTTGAAGAAATAAAAAACATCATCAATGTACCAAAAGACAGAGAAGTTTATAAAAAGATGAAGAAAAAACTGACGTGGATGAATACGAACACAACACTGGAATGGAATTATCAGAAACAAAAATTAGAAGCGGATTTATCATACCACTTAAGCGTCTATCAGCTTAATCCCTTTCAGCAATCCAAAAATCAAACCACTCGCATTTCTACAGGCAATGTAAGTGCTTCCAATGCAGATTATAAAACCTTGAGCCGCATTATTGAAAACGGATTACATTCAACAATTAAACAGCAGATTAGCAAAATGCATCAAATTGACTACGGTATGGACATGGCTTATCGCTTCTTTATTATTAACAAAGTAAACAGAATCAACAAAGACAAAAACAATAATGTGATAAGCAATCTTGAATATAAAAATGACAATGTACACGTATTGGATGGTTTCTTTTTCGCAGATTATACATTAAACCTTAAGGATTTAGTTATTCTTAAAACTGGATTTCAATTTTACCAGTACTATGATTTTCAAAAATTCCGTTTTTACCCACAACCTCGCATAGAAGCCATTATCCATCCACGAAAAGAAATTGATTTGCGTATATCATTTATGCAAACGGTACAACCCTTGCATTTGCTGACCAATAATACGGGCGATATCCAAAATGATGTGTGGGTGCCTGCTACTAAAAAAATTGCACCTGAAACAGCATGGCAAGTATCCGGTGGCATACAATATAATGCTGAAAAGGGATACACGGCCAGTATTGATGCCTATTACAAACAGATGAAGCATTTGACAGAATATCGTTATGGCACCTTCTTTATGCTCGACCAGCTAAAATGGGAAGACCAATTGCTTAGTACCGGAATCGGTAAGGCATACGGTATTGAATTTTTTGCTGCAAAAACAAGAGGACAATTTACCGCATGGATGAAGTATAGCCTTGGCTGGAGCAAAAGGCAATTTCCGGAATTAAACCAAGGAAAATGGTATTATTACAAATACGACAGACGGCATGATTTTTCTATTGTGTTACAATATAAAATGAAGAAACATTTTGATTTTACAGTTTCATGGACGTATGGGACAGGTTGGCGTTTAACTTCTCCGCAGTCACAATATACCACTGATTATTCTGTTGCTTTGATTGATTTGAACAATGCACAACTCACAGGCTCTCAAGGCATGGCTCTGTATTGGGACAAAAAAAATGATTATGTTATGCCGGCCTATCATCATTTAGACATTAGCATGAATTACACCAAGAAATCCAAACGATGCACACATCAGTTTAATGTAAGCGTATATAATGTATATAATAATTTTAATGTATTTACCATTTACAAAGATTTCGTTGAGGATAAAAACGGGAATGACATGACAAAGTATGTACAGTTAAGTATGTTTCCGGTGCTGCCCTCCTTGGGCTACACCGTGAATTTTGATATTAAGACTAAAAAACACAAAAATGAAACGCCTTAATTCATTCATGTTTCTTGTTGCTTTGTTAGCATTCAATGGTATAAGTGGATGTCAGAAGGATTTTCATTTTAAAAATACTGACTATACGCCAAAACAAGTAATCATTGCTAATTTTACGGTAAATCTGCCTTTGGAAGTGAATATCAGCAAGAGCAAAGCAGTTGAAGACTTTACACCAATTGAATTTTTAAATGACTGCGAGGTGGATTTATATGAAAACAATATTTTTATCGAACGGATGCACTATCAGTTATTTGACACGCTGGCTCACTTGGGCAAATATGTATCTGATTACAAACTAAAACAAGATAAAACCTATTCCATTATCTCAAAACATGTAAAATTGGGAACAGCATCAGCCAAAGAATATCTTCCTAAAGTAGTGCCATTTTATGCTTCTTTGACCAATCATGCTGACAGTGGCAGAACAAAAACTACAGCCCAAATTACACTAACCTTTCACGACTCGGCACAATTTGCCAATTTGTATTACGTAGCTGTACTTTACAGAGTTCTCTATCTCGATACAGTTAACGGAGTAATTACGAACAGAGACGAATGGAACTTGAACATTCCACTAAAAAGCAATCTCTACAAAAATCCATTTAATATAAATTTGATATTTTTTAATGATGATTTATTTGACGGATATTTTCATAATCTGACATTTACATTTCCCAGTACGTATATAAAAAAAGCATACCAGATTCAATTATTTGTTGAATTTACTGCGATTGGAAAAAATTATTATGACATGTTCAGTCAGCAATTAAATTTAGAGGAAAATGACTTCAACCAAGGCACTAATGAACCATTAAATAACATTTCCAATATAGAAAACGGTTATGGTCATTTTTCAAGTTATAATAAAAACTACAAGCTATTTCAAATAAAATAGTGGAGCTGGTGAGATTTGAACTCACGTCCGGACAAAATGCCTATACGCTTTCTACATGCTTAGTGTTACATTGATTTTCGTGTAAAAGCAGGTTGCATCACTTACCGACAATTACCTTAGTTTCTATTTTTCATCGCTTTATCGAAACGTTTAAACGACTATCTCTATTAAATGATGTACTGACGAAGAACATAGAGCAAATTCTTTCGGGTACATAGGCTAGTTAATTACCTGAATTAAGCAGCCAGGGCAAGAGTATTATTGCCATATAAAAAAAGTTAATGCATTGAGATTATAGAGCCACTCGCACAAAGCTCTGCATGCTTACTTATCTGCTGTTTCGCCGTCAAAGCCTGTCAGCCCCATATGTCAAAGAGTTATTACTAAAACGATACCGTTTTAATATTAGTTCCGCAAAGGTAGAATATTTTTTTCAATAGCGATTTAAAAAATGTAATTTGCGAAACGATGACAGCATTAGAACAAGGTATTTTATCTGGTATCACAGTAAGCTTAATGATTGGTCCCATTTTTTTTGGCTTAGTCGATTTGACGATTACCAAAGGCTGGCGCTCAGGTCTGGCGTATGTAGCCGGCATTGTTGTTATAGATATCATATTAATTATGTTGGTTGAAAATCTGCTTAACCGCATTGATTTTCACGACATCAAACAGCCCATGGGCATAATCGGTGGTATTTTATTGCTTGTATTCGGTGTTGTCATTTTTATGTCAAAAGCATCTACGGCACACGCTCCTATCGAAGATATAAAGACCTTATTTCAGGCTTTTGTAAAAGGCATTGTTATTAATGTATTGAATCCGTTTGTAACCGTTTGGTGGATTACTATGTATACCACATTTTCGATAAATTATGATTCCATTGCTGAAAAAATTCAGTTTTATTTCGGCATACTGCTTATGGTCTTTTTATTTGATTTAGTCAAAATCAGATTTGCTTATTTTCTCAAACAAAAACTGACGATAGACAAACTGATTATCGTGAAAAAAATAGCCGGCGTGTGTTTGTTTGTTTTTGGTATCGTCATGATTGTAAGAGTACTGTAATGCTATTCTGAAACATAACTGTTCACATACTCATCAACTGTCGTAAAACGAAAATCCGGATACTCACTCATAAACTTTTTATTTTTCAACCCGCCTTGTAAAGGACGTGGAGCAGGAGCTGCAATTTCGGGAGTAGTCAATGGAATTAAATCGTAGTCTGCAAACTCAAAATACTTTAAGATGGTCATTGCCAGTTGTACTCTGTTCATGTAGTCGGTTGAGGCAATATTGTACACGCCACATTTATTATCGTTCAATAAAAAATAAAGAGAACGTGCAATGTCAAATGCATTTATCGGCGTAGCATATTGGTCTAAGGGTAATTTCAGTGTCAGTTTTTTGCCTTCAAAAATTTGCTGAAGTATACGACTGACAAAATTCTTACCTCTCTCCTCCTCGCCATACACATTGGTAATACGCAATACCAAATTATTTGCATTTGCTGCTAAAACGGCCTGCTCGGCTTCCAGCTTATGTCTGCCATATACTGAAAGAGGATTCGGCTTAGCATCTTCATCATAAGGGCCATTTTCGCCATCGAAAATATAATCGGTTGAAATAAAAACTAACTTTGCATTCAGCGATTTTGCCAGTGCAATCATATTTAGTGTAGAGACCACTGTTTTTTCGTAACTTTCATCCGGATGTTGTTCACAATAATCAACATGAGTAAGTGCACCGCAATGTACAATTACATTTGGTTGAAATGCATGCACATCAAAATTATTTTCATTTTCTAAATTAAGGGTATCAAAAAAATGCAGGTTATCTGTTTCATAAGAAAAGTAAGTGCCGATACAGTCCCATTC
>CAZPBT010000003.1:0-8354 GCA_964584555.1 uncultured Chitinophagales bacterium | reverse complement strand
GCGTTTTTTATCCCATTTATGTATACTTTCTTTATAGTCATTCAACCCTTGCCTGATGGCATTTGCCTCATCCGTATTGCCTTTAGCCAGAGCAACCAGTGCTGCCAGTTGGTCTAATTGGTTTCGTCTGTTATAAATTGCTTTCAGCTCATTTTCCGTTAGATTTTTGCGCAACAATTTTCTGTTGTTCCTGAAATTGAGATATGTTTTTTTAGGGTTAGATTTATTGAGTGTTCCACCGCCTACATGATAGACTGTGCTTTCGGCACAATAGCCAACTTTATATCCCAAATTTTTAAGCCGCCAGCATAAATCAATCTCTTCCATGTGCGCAAAAAATTCAGCATCAAATCCTCCAACTTGATGAAACAAATCTGCACGGATAAACATGCATGCACCGCTTGCCCAAAAAATTTCCCCGCTGGTATTATATTGTCCGGTATCAATTTCACAAGAATCAAAAATGCGACCACGACAGAAAGGATAACCGTACTTATCTATAAATCCACCTGCCGCACCTGCATATTCAAATTTATTTTTTTCTGCATAAGCCAAAATCTTAGGCTGACAAGCCGCATACGTTTTATCTTGTTCCATAAAGAGAATAAGCTGCTCAATCCAGTTAGGACTTACTTCCACATCCGAATTTAACAACACATAATAATCAGCTTCAACCTGTTTTAAGGCTTCGTTATATCCACCTGCATAGCCCGTATTTTTTTCATTTATAACAAGACGAATCTGTGGATAGTATGCTTTTAAAAATGCAATAGAATCGTCAGCAGAAGCATTATCTGCAATTATTATTTCAGCGTTGGAATAGGTATTGTGCTTAATAACTGACGGCAAAAACTGTTCTAACCATTTTTTTCCGTTATAATTCAAAATAACAATTGCAACTGATGGATGACTCACTTTGCAAAAATACAAAAATCATGTGACTTCAATATTTTATACCCGCACGTTTCCAGCGGCGGTGACTCCAGAGCCAATACTCGGGGCGGTTTTCAATATCTTTTTCCAACAAGCGCACAAATTTTTCCGTAATCTGATTTTCCTGTTCATCTTTAGCAGCTGTTGTAATCGTTTCAAAAGCAATTTCGTAATAGCCCCTGTTTATCTTTCTGATAGAGGTATAAAGTACGATGGCATTAGTACGAATTGCCAGCTTATCGAACCCGTTGTAAAAGGGAGTTTCCATACCCAAAAATGAAGTCCAATAGGCAGACTCAGTATCAACCGGAGTTTGATCGGCTACAAAAGCTACAAGTGATGCTTGTTTTAACAAGGCGGCATAAAGTGATTTGAGCTGATGAGTGGCAATTAGTGAACATCCGAAGCGTGAGCGATTTCTTTTAATAAATGAATCAAAGGCAGCATTAGATGGTTTTTGATACACAGCTATAGCCGGCAAATGACTTTCCGTACCTGCTAATAAAGATGCCCATTCCCAGTTATTATAATGTCCGAGTACTACAAAAATAGGTTGATTGAGTTTTTCGTATTCCCTCAAAAGCTGATAGCTGTTATGGTGCAATTGCATACGTTTTTGCAGTTCTTTTTTGCTGATGGTAATAGATTTAATAACCTCTACAAAAAAATCGGCTAACTGTCTGTAATAGTTTTCGCGAATATACCATAGTTCTTCGCTGCGCTTATGCATAAAGGCATGCATTAAATTGATATCGATAATTTGTTTGCGATAAGCATACACACGACTTAAAAGGAAATAAAGAAAATCAGCCAGACCAAATAAGATGTTCATGGGTAAGAGCGAAATCAACCTAGCCCACAGTAATCCGATTTTAGTCAGCAACCATTTCATTTAATCTATGTTGAAATTTGAATGTTGAATGTTGAATTTTAAATTATAACTGCTCTTCATTCTTTATTTTGCCAACTAAGTACGCTAACTTCCAACTACTCCCCTTTCTCTATTTAAACATACCTTTCAGTACCCCCAGTAGACCTCTGGTAACTTCTCTAGCAGCGGTGCGTGCCACCTGTCGAGTCATAGTATTGTTCAATACTTTATCGAACGTAGATTTTTCTGCTTTTCTGCTTGTTGTGGATTTCTTTTGTGCCACTTCTTCCGCCTGTTGAGCTTGTTGTTTTTGTATTTGTTCTATTCTGTCAGATAAAATTTCAAAAGCACTTTCCGGATCTATCGTTTGTTTGTATTTGTTATACAATTTAGATGACTGAATCAATTGAGACATTTCCATATCATTCAATACATCCATTCTAGATTGAGGCGGACTCATCAGACAGTGTACTAATGGCGTTGGAATACCTTTTTCATTCAATGCCGTTACAAAGGCTTCACCAATACCCAACTCCGTTATCAAATCTTCCACTTTGTAATATTCCGTTTCGGGATAGTTTTGTGCCACTAATTTAATAGCCTGACGGTCTTTTGCCGTAAAGGCGCGCAAGGCATGTTGTATTTTCATACCCAGCTGTGCCAATATGCTTTCAGGAATGTCATTCGGATTTTGCGTGCAAAAAAACAAACCTACACCTTTAGAACGAATCAATTTGACAATAGCTTCCAATTGATCCTGCAAAGCCTTGCTGGCATTATCAAAAATCAGATGAGCTTCATCCATAAAGATAATTAATTCAGGTTGTTCCACATCTCCGCGTTCAGGAAATTTGGCATAAACCTCAGCCAATAAACTTAGCATAAACGTAGAAAACAATTTCGGTTTATCTTGTATATCTGTCAAGCGAACAATATTGATATAACCACATCCGTTTTCATCTTTGCGCAACAAATCATTGACATCAAAAGACAGTTCGCCAAAAAATAAGTCTGCGCCTTGCTGTTCCAGTTCAATTACTTTACGTAAAATTGTACCCACTGTAGCCGGAGAAATCGCACCATATTCTTTTTCAAATTCGCCTTTTCCTTCATTAGAAAGAAAGTTGAGTACCTTTTTAAAATCCGACAAATCGACCAGTCCTAAGTTACTGTCATCACAAAATTTAAATACCATGGCCACCACGCCTTCTTGCGTATCATTCAGGTCTAAAATTTTAGAAATCAAAACCGGCCCAAATTCATATACGGTAGAACGCAAACGAACTCCGTCTTGATTAGAAATAGACATCAACTCGACAGGATACGCTTTTGGTAGCCAGTTCTCACCAATCACTTTTACCCGCTCTTCAATTTTAGGATTAGACACCCCTTTTTCGGCAATACCCGAGAAATCGCCTTTTATATCCATCATCAGGACAGAAACGCCATTATCGGACAATTTCTCAGATAAAGTCTGAATTGTTTTCGTTTTTCCGGTACCCGTAGCCCCAGCAACAAGACCATGACGGTTAAACATTTTCAACGGAGCTTTTACCTGAACGCCAGATACGGGAGTCTTATCCAATACGGCTCCGCCTAAAAGTATGGATGCACCACTAAAGGTATATCCTGCTTGCATTTCTTGTGTGAATTTTTCTATGTTTGACATGCTGATTAAAAATAACAGCACTAAAATAACTTAATTTCTGTTGCTTTTATTCACAGCTAAAATAAAATGATTATTTTTTAATTTGATAACTAGTCCAGACAGACATCTTCCATATTTTTTTATTCTGTCTTATTCGTTAATTTTACAGCTAATGATACGTCCTCCATACCTTAAAAAAGGCGATAAAATAGCGCTCACTTGCCCTGCCCGATGGGTAGATACAGCCGATATAGAAACAGCAGTAACATTATTTAAATCCTGGGGTTTAGAAGTAGTTTTAGGTGAAACGATTGGTAAAAAAGACCATCAATATGGCGGAAGTGACGATGAGCGCAGAGCAGATTTCCAGCATTTACTAGATGATACTGCTATCAAGGCCATTATTGCAGCAAGAGGCGGTTATGGTACGGTACGCATGTTCGATGATTTAAATTTTGACAGCTATATGAATCATCCGAAATGGATAATTGGCTTTTCGGATATTACCTTTCTACATGCCCAGCAAAATTTTAAATTGGGTGTAGAATCCATGCATGCTATTATGCCGCTGACGATTCCCGGAAACAGCGAAGCCAGCATACTGAGTTTAAAACAAGCTTTATTCGGTCATAAAAATACTTATCAAATTGACACGCATCCGCTGAACAGAACAGGGAATGCAGAGGCGATGCTGGTAGGTGGGAATTTATCAATTTTGTATGCGATGCTGGGAACAAGCTCACGTATGAATTTTGAAAATTGTATCCTATTTATTGAAGATTTAGACGAATATCTTTATCATATCGACCGAATGATGATTGCCTTGAAGCGAGCGGGAAAGCTGAAGCATTTGCGAGGATTAATTGTAGGGGGCATGAGTGATATGAAAGACAATACCATTCCATTCGGCAAAACGGCAGAAGAAATTATACGGGAACATGTGGAGGAATATCAGTATCCTGTTTGTTTTAATTTTCCGGCAGGACATATTGCGGATAACCGTACGCTTATTTTAGGAAGAAAAGCCATTTTAAATGTAGAAAGCAACACCGTAAGTTTTGAACAAAATGCATAAAAGCATGGCTTGATTTTTGAATTATCATAAAAAAACAGAAATAATGAAAAGACTTTTTTTATTGACGATTGTTGTACTTGTATCTCTAATGACATTTGCAAAGTGCAAACACAAAAAGAAATGTTGTAAAAAAACGACTAACACTACTACCCAAACAACTACTTCTACTTCAGGTGAAGCTGTAGGGCGCAATCCCAATGAGATGTGGCTGGGGTATGATGAAACACAATGTGCTAACCCGTGGCAGTTTAACTGGTTTAAAGCACCAACAGACGCAGATTTGGCCGGAGCGGTTCAAGGTTATTTGCAAGGACAAGGAATCACCGTCAATGAGATCCGCACCTCACGTGATAAAGAAATGGTACACTGTGAAGCTTGTACCTGCTTAAACGGATTTCACTATTTTGTAAAAATACCCAAAGATCAGGAAGCAAAATTGAAAGCACTTAAATTTCATGAAGTAGATAGTGTGCCTGCTTTGGATAACAGCAAAGAATGAGGTAAAAATCATTAACATACATTTGCAATTTGCAAAAGAATCATTCCTTATTTTTGAACAACACAAATATTATGGATAATGATTCAAAAGACGAATATTTTCTTTCAGAAACAGTCAGTCCTAAAAATTAGTGGGAAGCAAGACGACTATCTTACAACAAAGTTTGTTTGGTAGTTGGAATAATAATTCTGATAATAAGTACCATCATTATTTTATCAAATTTAGGAAATGACATGTTTATAAGAAATGATGTTAGAGATATGTGGTTGATAGGTTTATTTTATTTTATTGTCGGAAATATCGCCTATACTTTTATCTGGATAATTGAATCTCTCTTCAATACACATTTTTCTGAAGTGGGGAGGCAAAATTTCTTTGTAATTTTCATAATTTTAACCCTGCTATTTCCAATAGCAACATTTATAATGTTACTTACAATCGTTCAGTAGTATGGAACAACTCGAAATTATGATATCTGCCCGCACCTGGTGGGAAATGCGTCGTTTGAAATACAATCTGATTGTGGGTACAATAGGTATTATTATTGTTATTTTACTGAATAAGTATGTGCTGAAAGGCGGTGCGAGCTTCGATATTGTATTTTTCCTTACTTCAATCGGCATTGCCATTATTTATGCATTACTCTGTAATTTATCTTATTCTTTGATTTGGATGCTGGATGATTTGTATTTTAAAAATGAACTCGTCAATATACATTCTCCTAAGCGCACATTTTTGCTATATGGATTTTGTCTGGTTTCCTGTATTTTCCCATTCGGCATCTTTCACTTAGTAAAAGATTTGCTGTAATTTATTTTATTTATCATGAACATTCGATATACCCTGTCTTTTCCTGAACCTCACTCCCACTATCTGCATGTTGAAATGCAAGTAAACGATATTCGGCAAGAGCAAATTGTATTAAAAATGCCGGTGTGGACACCGGGCAGTTATCTTATCCGTGAATTTCAGCGCAATATCGATTTTGTTACCTCAACCATAAACGAGCAAACTGTCAGACTAAAAAAACGAGATAAAAACACATGGATACTACCCTTAGCAGATGCAACTGGTTTTACGGTAAATTACCAACTCTACTGCAATGAACTGAGTGTGCGGACAAACTTCGTGAACTCAGATTTTGCGTTGCTGAATGGAGCAGCAACTTTTCTTTATCTTGAAGGATATGAAAAAAATGCAGTTGAAATTATCATCCAACCCTACGAAAAATGGGATAAATGCTCAACCGCTCTCCACCTTGCAGCTCATAACTATTGGGTTAGAAAATCAGATAATCTGGATGAACTTGTTGATTCCCCTATTTTGTTAGGCAATCAACTATCATTTTCATTTGAAGCATGCGGAGTAAAACATGAGTTAGCCATGCAAGGCATCAGTAATTGCCATCCTGACAAATTAATAGCCGATCTGCAAAAAATGATTGCGGAAGAAGTAAAGGTTTTCGGAGATCATCCTTGCCGGCATTATACCTTTATCAATATTCATACAGCTTCTACTTACGGCGGTTTGGAGCATGCGCATTCTTCTGTCAATATGCTGCCTCGCTGGAATTTTGATGCAAAAAATTATGCACAATCCATTGGACTTTTATCACATGAATATTTTCATTTGTGGAATGTAAAACGCATCCGTCCTTTTGAATTAAGTACTTATAATTACGATACGGAAAGCTATACAGAACTGCTCTGGTTTTTTGAAGGAGTAACCAGTTATTACGATGATTTGGTGAACCGGCGAGCCGGCATTGTGAGCAAAGATGAGTATCTCGAAATTATCACATCCAATTTACAAGTTGTGATGAATACACCGGGAATAGCTGTACAAACATTGGCAGAGTCGAGTTATGATACCTGGCTGAAATACTACCGAAAAAATGAAAACAGCAATAATGCTACCATCAGTTATTATACAAAAGGAGCTATCGTAGCTATGTTATTTGATTTTATGCTGATGGATGCAACAGACAGTGAGAAAAGCCTCGATGATGTAATGCGTTTACTCTATGCTAAATATAAATCAGCACCGGAAACTGGCATTACTGAAGCTGACATTTTGCATGCACTGAATGAAACCGGAGGCATGGATTTCAGTTCCTACATCCAACAATTTATTCATACGCCTACACCTTTGCCGATTGAATTCTATTTTGATTTAATCGGATTCGATTTATTGGATCAGCCCAAAAAAGAAAGTATTTTTATGGGATTTTCGCTAAGTCAGAAAGAAGGAAAATTTGTTGTATCTGAGGTGATACATGGATTTGGTGCTTTTGCCGGAGGCTTGAATGTTGACGATGAAATACTGACTATTGATAATTTCAAGATGAACAGTGACTTTACACGGCTTTATGAGCACAAAAAAATTAATGACACGCTAACATTTATTGTATCTCGTCAGGGAGAAATAAAAACACTTCAACTTCCTGCTACCGCAGATACCCGACATCAATTTCGTTTGGTACTGCAAGAAAATTTATCCGAAAAACAAAGAAAACTCTTAAAGAAATGGCTTAGATAATTTAACATTTAAGCATTGAGATCTATAGTATTTTTGTAATATGAGAATTATTGTTTTTGCCGTTATTACTATCTTACTTATAGCGAGTACTCATCCTGCAACAGCTCGAAGCAGAAATAAGCGACCTAAAAGTTGTGTATCTAAAGTACTGTTACCCGGACACTCCAAGCCTATGAAATGCAACAAAGCCAGAAAGGTAAAAAATGCTTATTTTTAAGTTGGAAATAAAATCTCCAAAAAAATCACAACTATGAAACCATTTTATAAACTCTTTCTATTACTACTGATATTACTAATTTTAGCACCACCACTGGAAGCCGGACCTAAAAGCAAGAAAAAAAGCTGTCCGCAAAAAGTGTATAATCCGGGAGCAGGTTCAAACTACAAGGGACATAAATGTCCTAAAAAGAAAAAAATTAAATTGCAGAAATACTATTAACCTGATTTCGGGATGTCAGTTCCAATTTATAAAAAGTTGATTTTTTATCTATAACCATTTCTTTTTTTTCCACCTCCTTTTAAGTTGGAGGAAAAAAGAGAAATCAACTATTTTAATCAACGTTATTTTACATAGCCAGAACTCATGTTAATATTTATTGTTTGGTGTCTTCACCAAGCGATTTTGTTTTTAGTCAAACAGCAGTAGCCATAGTTTGGTAATAGGCACAGCAATAAAAAAATCTGCCGGTGTTGAGCAAAAGAAAACGTATAAGCTCATACAGCTTTTTGCATACTAAAAATAGCAACAATTTGAAATGCGAAAGTTCAAAAATACGGAAATATACGGAAT
>CAZPBT010000002.1:0-45549 GCA_964584555.1 uncultured Chitinophagales bacterium | reverse complement strand
TACTATTTGTTTTTAGGCTTTAGTTTTCTGTTGCTTACTGTGGAGCTGTACAGGTGATAAACTAGTAAAATCAATCTATGACATTCCTTTACCTGCCCTCACCTCACGAATTAATTTTACTTTCCATTTCAATTTGGTTAGCTGTCTGTGCTGAAAATTTATTTTATACATTAACGCTTTTTCCTGTATGTCGCTTATTTATTTCAGCATTCTGTCTTTTTAGATGAACGACATTGCATTATAAAGTATAATTTCGTATCGGCATGAAGTATGTAAGAATTTTGACTGTCGTTTTCACCTTTTTTTGGATGGGACAAAATTTGTATGCGCAAAAACTATTTATTTTTCAGGATAAGAACAGTCTAACTATCAAAAATCCTCAGCAGTTTAAGTCAGCTGCAGATATCCAAAATTATTTAATCAATCTGCAACAGCAACAAATTGGCAAAGGTTACTGGGAATTTTCTGTCGATTCGGTTTTACAAAAAAATGACACGCTGCTCGCCTATCTGCATACCGGAAACCACTATACCATTGTAGCTGATAAAAAAGCTGAAAAGCGCAAAAACAATAAAGCAAATGACAATTCTATACTGATACTTGCCCAACAAAAAGAAAAGACATTAAGAGAACTCGAAAACAACGGCTACCCTTTTGCCCGTGCCTATTTTGATAGCATCCAATGGAAGGGCGATACTATATATACCCGCCTTAAAACGGAACAAGGCAAATTAATTAGCATAGACAGTTTTAAAAATTTCGGTACGTCCAAAATCACCAAGGGCTTTATACAAAACTATCTCCAGCTAAAATCCAAACAAGCGTATAATGAAACCAAAATTTTGAATATTGACAAACTGCTCAAGAAACTTCCTTATGCAGAACTCGCACAACCCACGCAAATTGTGTTTGCCGATGATAAAGCGCATATTTATTTGCATCTGAACAAGCGCAAAGTCAGCTCTGCCGATTTCCTCATTGGATTTTTGCCCGGAAGTGCCGGAAAGAAAGTGCTGATAACCGGAGAAGTCAACTTGCATTTGCAGAATGCTTTCAAACGTGGTGAAGAGATTATGCTGCAATGGCGCAAACTGCAACCCAAAACGCAATATTTGGATATCCGCTTCAATTATCCCTATTTGTTCAATACGCCTTTAGGGGTCAATTTTACCTTCAATTTAGATAAGCGCGATTCTTCTTCCATGGATTTGGCATGGCAACTGGGTTTGCCGTTTTTATACCAAACCAATAATTACATAAAAGGATTTTATAAATACAACCAAACTATCATTTTAGAAGCCGATACCTTATTTGCCAAATCGTATAAAAAACTGCCGAACAATTTGGATGCACTGTACAGTCAGTATGGTGTGCAAACTTATTATGAACAATTAGATAATTTATTTTCTCCAAAAAAAGGATTCGATATCAATGTGAGTGGCTCTATGGGTACGAAAAAAATAAAACAGAATACGCAAATTATTTCCATTTCAGACGGGTCGTTTAATTATGCTTCGCTCTACGACAGCATAAAACGCAAAAGTATAAAAGGTGATGTTTTTTGGGCGGGCAACTACTATCAGCCTTTGGGCAAAAAGGAAAGACATATTTTGAAACTGTCAAATTCCGGTGGTGCTGTTTTTAATCAAAGTTTACTGCGCAACGAATTGCTGCGCATTGGCGGTAATAAAAAACTGAGAGGATTTGATGAAGAATCCATTTTGGTGAGTACTTATGTGCTTACATCGCTGGAATATCGTTTTATGCTCATGCGCAACTCTTATTTTTTCACTTTTTTCGACTGGGCATATATCCAGCGTAAATTTAATAATTCGGTATTCACCGATTTTCCATTTGGTTTCGGAGCGGGCATTACTTTTGACACAAAAATCGGTATTTTTGGACTCACGTATGCATTGGGCAATCAGAAAGACGCCAGACTGGACTTCCGCAAATCGAAAATTCATTTCGGCTATATTGCGTTGTTTTAAACCGGTGCTGATTTTATGTTTTTGCATGCCGGTAGCTTTTGCCGGGAATAAGATAAAAAAAGACAGTATACCGGCTAATATCAATCCTGTTTACCGCGACTCTGTGTTGAAACATGAACTTGATTCGGCAGCCTATTTGAAGTTTAAAAGTAAAACCAACCCCTTTAAATTAGCAGCCAAAACTCCTGTTATACAAAATATCAGAATCGGTGGTGTTTCCTTGTATTACTTTTATGCATTGCTGGCTTTACTGTTTTTACTCTTGCTGATACGTTTGTTTTTTGAAGATTTTTTTATGTCATTGGCAGAAGGCATTATCAGCAATAAAAAATTTCTGATTTATTTGAAAAGCAAGAAATATGACTCATTTCTGGCTATGCTGTCCGTCTATGCTCTACATTTAGTTTGTCTGGCATATCTGCTTTTTTTGATTTCCATAGTATTTTCAGCTGGAAATTTTAGACAATTTAATCTGCTTATTTTGGGGAAATTCACCATATTGCTTTTTTTATTTTTCACCTTAAAATTATTTATAGAATTTATTTTTAATGCCATCTCTGATACAGCAGATACCTTTAAAACTTTCTTTATACAGCATATATTTATAGAGCTGGCATTTTATTTTCTACTGATATTGTTATTTACATTTTTCATATACTATCAATATAGCAACAATCAACATTTATTGATTATCTTGACGGTAATTTCTGCAGGTTTACTACTCTTTACGGCATTTCGCAACTTTCAGCTATTGCTGGAATTGAAAGTAGTATATAAACTCCATTTTTTTCTGTATCTTTGCGCTTTCAAAGTGTTGCCGGTATTATTACTCGGCAAATTTATTTTGAACTACTTGGCAGCGTAACAGAATAAAATATGGCTAAAAAAACCGTTTCTCCGGCTAAAAAATCTGTAAAATCGGCATCTCCAAAAACCGCAACTAAAAATGTTGCCTCTAAAACTACTTCTGCTGTGGCAAAAGCTGGCAAACCTGCATTAAAAGAAGCTAAAAAAACAGCTGTTCCAAAAGTTACAGAAAAAAAGGCTGCTACAGAAAAAAAAGTAAAGTCCAAACCTGAAAAAACAGTTACACCTAAAGTAAAGAAAACAGAATCAAAGAAAGCAGCAATTGTAACGCCAAAACCCAAAAATGAAAGTAAATCTAAGAAGATAATAGTAGCTGAAAAACCACTTCCGGAAGTTGTGAGTGAGATAAAATACAAATCTGTAAAATCTATTTTAATTTCTCAGCCGAAACCTGAATTGGGCAAATCTCCTTATATTGATTTAGCAGCAGAATTTAAAATAAAATTAGACTGGCGTCCATTTACTTTTGTGCAAGGCTTGCCGGCCACCGATTTCAGAAAACATAAAGTGTATATTGATCAATACAATTGTGTCATTTTCACCAGCCGTTTTGCTATAGAACATTATTTCAGATTGTGCGAGGAATTGCGTATCAAAGTAAATGAAGACAATAAGTATTTTTGTTTAAATGAGGCTATTGCTTTGTATTTGCAAAAATTTATCCAATACCGCAAGCGCAAAGTTTTTTATGGTGATGGAAAATTGCCTAAACTCATGGAAGTCATTATCAAGCACAAAGAAAACAGCACCTATTTATTGCCTTGTTCTGATGTGCGAGATAAAGCATTGGCAGATGTATTGGCACAATATGATATTCGCTATACGGAAGCGGTCATATATCGCACCGTACCCAGTGATTTATCCGATTTGAGTGATGTAAAATACGACATGCTTGTATTTTTTAATCCTTCTGCTATTGATTCACTCTATATCAATTTTCCCAATTTTTCACAAGATGAAACTCGATTAGCCATTTTCGGCACTACGACAGCAGAAGCGGTGAAATCACATCATTTAAAGATAAATGTGTACGCACCAACACCTGAAAATCCTTCTTTGGTAGATGCTATTCGCAAGTATATAAAACAGGCAAACAAGCGTTGATTTGCAAAACCCAACTGTGCAGCTTATCCAAAAATATTTTCCGGAACTGAGTCCAATTCAGGCTGAACAATTTGCCCAACTTCAGGATATATATACTTTTTGGAACAATCAAATCAATGTTATTTCGAGAAAAGATATGGACAATTTTTATGAAAGACATGTCCTACATTCTTTAAGCATTGCCAAATTGAACAAATTCAAACCCAATGAAACCGTTTTGGATATTGGCACCGGAGGCGGTTTTCCGGGTATTCCGCTTGCCATTTATTTCCCCGAAACACAATTTATCCTGTGCGATTCTATAGGCAAAAAAATACGGGTGGCGCAGGAAGTAAGTCAAGTACTCAACCTAAAGAATGTTCAAACAATGGTCAGCAGAGCTGAACAGCTGGATATTCATGCTGATGAAGTAGTGACCAGAGCGGTAGCTCCCATGGCTGATTTGTTGAGATGGACAAGAAAGCTGAAACCCAAACGCATCATTGCGCTAAAGGGTGGTGATTTAAAAGAGGAATTGTCTGCTATAAAGAAACATATCAGCATTACTGATATTAAAGACTATTTTGACGAATCTTTTTTTGAAACAAAAAAAATTGTCGTTTGTATTTAGTGTTTACATGACAAATAGTACAGAAAAGCTTCCTATAACAAGTCTCCGATTATTTTTTCTATAGAAACATTTTCAGCTTCTGCTTTGAAATTCCTGATTACGCGATGACGCAATATTGGCAAAGCAACT
The DNA here is from genome assembly GCA_964584555.1 of uncultured Chitinophagales bacterium. Classification (GTDB taxonomy): domain Bacteria; phylum Bacteroidota; class Bacteroidia; order Chitinophagales; family JADIYW01; genus JADJSS01. The sequence continues at coordinate 40,848 of CAZPBT010000002.1, read as the reverse complement.
GCCTGAATATCTTCAATATCCGGAGCATATTTGCCGCTCAGTGCAGCATGTCCTTTTCCGGCTAAGATAAGTGCTTGTGAAGCCCGGGGACCCGCACCCCATGATACAAACTCATTAACCGACTTGGCCGCATAAGTGGTATTCGGGCGGGTGGATGAAACTAACTTGACTGCGTATTCTACCGTATTGTCAGCTATGGGCATACGGCGTATCAAGTGCTGGAAATCTATGATTTGCTTCCCGGTTACTACTTTACGAACTGCATTTGCATGATCTGAAGTGGTTAGTTTTACTACATTCAATTCTTCAGCATACGTGGGATAATCCAAAATGATATTGAACATAAAGCGGTCGAGTTGCGCTTCTGGCAATGGATAAGTTCCCTCTTGCTCAATTGGATTCTGTGTGGCCAGTACGAAAAAAGGCAAGTCTAACAAGTGCTCCTGCCCTGCTGCAGTTACTTGTCTTTCCTGCATGGCTTCCAGTAAGGCAGATTGCGTTTTGGGAGGTGTACGGTTAATTTCGTCAGCCAAGACAATATTGGCAAATATGGGACCGCGATTAAATTGAAATTGTCTATTTTCATTTAAAATTTCTGCACCGATGATGTCTGATGGCATTAAATCGGGAGTAAATTGAATACGTTTGAAATCCAAATCCAATGCATCTGCAACCGTTTTCACCAATAATGTTTTCGCCAATCCCGGCACACCTACCAGTAAGCTGTGGCTATTGCAAAATATAGACAACAGGACATATTTCACTACTTCATCCTGACCAACTATTACTTTAGCTATCTCTGATTTTAGTTCATTATATTTTGAAGATAGTAAATTTATGCCTTCTGTATCGCTAGTGAATGCTGACATAGTGTTAGTTTTTTAGTATTGATTGTAAGACATCGCAAGACTTGTACTCATCATCCACCATGATGTACGTTTTTTTAAGATACTTATCAAACCATTTTAAAATTTCATCTTCCTCTTTAGAAGCTCTAGCTGCATTTTGAATTTTATCGTAATCAACTTGCAAACTGGCTTCATGCGGATTAGTTTTAGATATTAATTTTACGATGCGATAAGCCGGTGTGCCGTCATTATCATTAAATAAACTGGCAAACGTAATTGCATTTTCTTTTAACGTATCAACCAAAAGATACAATTCATTATCCATCTTAGTCACATCAAGCAAAGTACTTCCGTTTTCATTATTAAGAATAAATCCGCCCACATTTTTGGAGGCATCATCTGTGGAATATTCTTTTACGGCTTTCTCAAAAGTAATTTTTTCTGCCAAAATATCGTTGCGAACAGAATCCAGTTTCAATCGGGCATACTCGATATCCGCAGAAGTTGATTTAGGCCGAATGAGAATATGTTTTACTTGAATCATATCCCCTCGTCTTTCCACCATTTGGATAATATGATACCCGAAAGGAGTTTCTACAATATCTGACATTTCGCCGTCTTTCAGTTTAAAAGCTGCAGCTTCAAATTCTTTCACAAACGTACCGCGCGGCACCCAATCCAGTAAACCACCCTGCTGGGCTGATGCTATATCTTCAGAATACAAACTTGCCAATAAATCAAAACTTTCTCCATTTTTCAATCTTTCCAGTAATTCTTTTGTTTTCTTCAATGCTAATTCTTTTTGCAAGTCACTTACTTTCGGTTTCATCACTATTTGTTTTATTTCCATAGTAGCATTAAAATAGGGCAAACTGTCTTTAGACATTTCTTCAAAATATTGTTTTACCTCAGCCGGTGTAATTTTTATATTCTCAGTGATTTTACCTCGCATACGAGATGACAACATATTTTCACGAATATCTTCCCGATAATCATCTTTTATCTGCTGTACACTTTTTTTGTAATACGCTTCAAACGCTTCCTGTGAACCGGCCATGCTGATAAAATAATTAACCTTGCGATTAAGTTCGTCTTCTACTTCTTCGTCGCTGATAGGTAAACTGTCTCTGATGGCCTGATTGGCAAGCATACGTGTTAGAATAAGCTGCTGCATAAGGGTACAACGGTTTTGTTCCACATCCTTACCTCTCATATTGAGCAAATCCAACTGATTTTCTATATCCGAGCGTAAGATGATTTTATCTCCAATAATAGCATCAATTTTATCCAAAAGTTTTTCTTCACAAAAACCTGAGAAAGGCAAGAGCAAGAGAACGAAAAACAAAAAAGTAGTTTTTTGCATAAGCAATTAAAATAATGTGCAAATGTAAGAAAATGCATGTAAGGAAAGGATAAAATTTTCCTCAAAACAGGATAATATCGAAAGGGTTAAGTTTTTTTAACGGAAGTCGGTAGTTGCTTTCAAAAAACAAGATAAAAGTTCACTATCAAATCAAGTTGAATACTAAACGTAATGATTAAGCAAGAAAAAGTATTAAAATTTTGATTACTTCAAATATTTCAAATTCATTTTAGGAGAAATATTTTGCAAGGTATCATATATCAGCTGAATAACATTCTCTACATCTGATATGGCAACCGACTCCACTGTAGTGTGCATGTAACGCAAAGGCAATGAAATCAAGGCACTTGGTACGCCTCCGCCGTTATAGGCAAACGCATCTGTATCGGTGCCGGTGCTGCGACTTACGGCATCACGCTGGAATGGAATTTTACTAGCTTCAGCAGTATCTAATATCAACTCTCGCAAAATATTATGAACCGCAGGACCATAAGTAATCACCGGACCACGTCCGCACTTGAAATCTCCATTATCCTTTTTGTCAATCATAGGTGTAGTTGTGTCGTGACAAACATCCGTAACAATTGCAATATTCGGATTGATTTGTCGAACTATCATTTCTGCCCCGCGCAAGCCTACTTCTTCCTGAACCGAATTACAGATATATAAACCGAAAGGAAGTTTCTTTTTAGCTTGTTTTACCAATCGGGCAATTTCAGCAATCATAAACCCGCCAATGCGGTTATCGAGGGCACGACCTGTATAATAACGGTTGTTGAGTTTCATCAGCTCATCCTCGTAAGTAATTACACAGCCTACATGTATGCCCATGTCTTCCACTTCTTTTTTATCCAGTGCTCCCACATCGATAGTGATATTCTTTACACTGGGTGTAGTATCTTTCGACATATCGCGTAAATGAATAGCTGGCCAGCCGAATACACCTTTTACAATACCCTTTTTAGTATGAATGTTTACACGTTTGGATGGAGCAATAATATGGTCGCTTCCACCGTTGCGAATAACGCTTATCAAACCATCTTCGCTGATATAGCTTACAAACCAGGATATCTCATCGGCATGTGCTTCAATGACTACTTTAAATTCTGCTTTGGGGTTAATCACCCCGTAAACAGTACCATAATGATCGACATGATATTCATCAATAAATGGTTTTATATAATTTAACCATATTTTTTGACCTTCTGCCTCGAAACCGGTAGGTGATGCATTATTCAAATAATTAAACAGGAAACTCTCTGCTTTTTGATCTATCTTATAACTCATTTTCTAAATTTAAGAGCTAAAGATACAGTTTAGCTTTAACCCATACAACTATTACTGAAAATAGCAAAAAATACCACGAAATACGTATGTTGAATATTTTATATACTAGCTAAGTTTGCTGAAAAAGTAATTATTATGAAAAAGTATTTGATTTTAGGTTTTTTTGCCGTAATGCAGTTAAGTATAACGGCTAAAGTAGGTTTGAGAATAGGGGCAGGTGTAGGCTTAAATATTGCGCATATCAAAGAAAAGGGCTACAGTGTTTATGACAAACCTATGGTTGCCTTTGATGTGGACATACCCATAGAAATAATGGTATCCAGACATTTTTCTATACAACCTGAAATCCATCTGATACAAAAGGGCTTTATGCTGAAATATAATGGAGTTGGCGGTATTGAAAAGCAATGGCGCAGAAGAAACTTTATAGAGTTTCCAATTTTATTTAAGGGTGCATTTCAACCTACCGACAACTCTGCTTTCGGAATTTACTGTGGTGTGGGTGTGGGCTATGCACTGACCAACAAACAAATTACGAAATATACTGACGGGAGTAAAGCCAAAGAGAAATTTCCGTATGATACCAATCTGGATGACGGAATTGCCTATAATCGTCTGGATGTTACGATGCCCATTGGGATTGATTATCATATTGACGTAAAAGAACAAATGGGGTTATTTGTGGATATGCGTTATAATGTCGATTTATCACGAAATATAAAATATAAACCTAAAGACAACAGTGCGGCAAACTATTACTACCGGAATTTTGTAATAACGATGGGATTTAGTTTTAGGACAAAAAAAGATTAAAGGCTACCCTTTCAAAAACCATAAGAGGAATGTGGCAAGCGGGCGCGCCTTCGGCGCGCCCGCTTGCGTATTTAAATATTTTCTGTTAAAATATACATTTACCCTTTTCCCTTTTATAAACAAATAACTAAATTTGAACTCATTAATGCAGAACTCGGAATTGCAAGCTACTGATTTTGCATCAATGATAGTTGGCGCTAGACAGAGTTAATTACAACATATAAAAATAAAAACAAATAAATGCGACGATACCTTTCACTTATATTGCTTTTTATTCCTGGAATACTTTTTGGGATATTGCTTTTGATTTATAAAGACAATCCAAAACTTGAATTATCAAATTCGTTTCCTTTTTTACCCTGGCAGTTTATAGTCATATTTTTATTTGGAATTATTGCGACAACAGGTGGTGTACTTGATTGGAAATATCATAGAAACCCTTTGAATATGAAAATCCCTAAAAAAGAAAGGGATGCAGAAGCTGCGGCTCTCGGACTTGGCGGATTACCTATGTTTGTATTGATGTGGGTTGCAACAATGAATTCAAAACCCACAATTTTCTTAATCCCAATTATAATTGTTCTAATTTATACGGTTGTGGCAATTAGTTATGATGAGTTTAAATTTCATATAAAACGCTGTGGAAAATTGGAGAATACATTTCATAGAATGTTGGTCTTCGGTAATGGAATTGCTTGGCTTTCGTGGATTCATTTTATTTATTACCGATGAATTATAGACACTTAATAACTCAAAGTACAAGTCATTTCGAAAGAATGCCTAATAAAATTGAACATGTTTTTTCATTTAATATTTTCAATTATGGAGCAAAGTGGATGTATGAAAGTTTAAAATGTTTAGATAATAAAAGTAATATAAGTATTTTCCCAAACATAAATTTTAACAGGTATGGCTATTTAAAATATGGTACTTGCCTGACAATTTGGGTTCTTTCACTATTCTTGCTAATGAGACTAAATATTTTTCTTGCACCTGTTTCAATATTGATTTTTTATTTTTGTGAAGTACATTTTTTATTTCTATTTCCTTTACTAATTGACAATGTGAAAAATCCAATTTTAAAAAGTATAAGACAAACGTATAAAACTGGGCTTTTTAAAACAATATTTACAGTAAGTCAAATTGGGATATTCATGATTTTAGGATTTCTAAACTTTAAAAACCCTTTTAAAAATTGGTATATTGGTTGTTTCGCAATTTTAATTTGGTATCAAAATGAAGTTAGCAATAGGGTATAATGATGATTTTGAAATTCGTAGAGAAATTTACCAAACTCAAACACCTTGTAATTTTAGTATTTTATTCATTTCGGATTTGCATTTAAACGGATTTAGTAAAGATTTAATTGACAACCTTAAAAATCAAATTGAAGCATTAAACCCAACAATACTTTTATTAGGCGGCGACTATGTAGATTCAAAAAAAGGCTTTCCTTTCTTTAAAGAGTTCCTAAGCTTTTTGTTACAAAGAGAAAACAATTATGCAATAGCTGGTAATCATGACTTTTTTTTTGGATTGGATAAAATAAAGAATGAAATTATCAAAAACAAAGTAATTTGGTTGGACAAGAATGTTGAAAGGCTTAATTTAGGTAATATCAATATTTATATCTCAAACAGCAGAATGGCTGAAACTAACAAAGCAACAGACTTTAGTATACTTCTACAACACAATCCAAAAAATATTGATAAAACAAAAAATAAGTTTAATTTAGCGTTTGCAGGACATTTACATGGTTGTCAATTCGTATTTTGGGACAATAATAATGGTTTATATCCCGGAAGACTTTTCTACAAATGGAACATTCTGAAAACTAAAATTGACGATACTTTCTATCTAGTAAGTAAAGGACTTGGCGATACACTACCTATTAGATATAATTGCAAAAAAGAGATTATATACGTTGAAGTATTTGGTAACTAAATAACAGCACACAAGAACTAAATTTCGTCGGACTTTAAAAAAAACAAGCATTATTTTTTTTAGAACGAGAGAACGAAATCTAATAATTGTCTTTTTAATTTATTTGTTAGATGAATATATTAAATGATATATAAATAAATATTCATCTCCAATTTTCGTTTATGAATAAATAATTACTTTAATTACAGAATTTTGCGAAAAACCGAGTTTTGTACACGACTTGATTAGTATTAAAAGAGATACTGCCTTTAGCGGTAAATTCATAACATATTTATATAAATATATTAGATTATAAATAATTAATAAAATACTGACATTCTTTACACTTATCATTACAGTGCTAACAATTAATTCGTGTGAAAGAATTATTATTGACGGAAAATGGAACAATAATATAAAATTGTCTGCAAAAGAAATTGTTTTGAGTAAAAATCAACAGTCACTTACCATTAAAACTGAATCCACAAATTGGTGGATTAGCGACATAATTTACAAAGATAATATTGTCGATTTAAATGGTATTGAAAAAACTGCTAAAAATTTTATTTTAAATAAAGCAGATTTTCAGATTGAGCGTAAAGATGATGGAAAAACAATATCCATTACGATGAATGAAAACAATTCAAATTCTGATAGAATATTAAAATTTGAATTGCAAAATGGAGATTATTTTGACAGAATTATTGTCACTCAAAACAATTAAAATGCCAACTGGTAACAAGGGCAGACATTCCACCCAAAGCGGACGGTTGCGCAACTTCACTTTTTTTTAGTAACTGTTTTTTCAAAAATTTAAATCAATCAATATTGAAATCTATTCTATTTAGAAAATCAACATTAATATTTGAAATAACTTGATTTCGACATAAAAAAACCTCCCCCGTTTTGCATGTTTTATTATGCTTTACAGAGGAGGCAAATTGAATAGCTAGTTAATTTTGTCTGTTGTAGTTTATATGAATTTACTTACAATAAAATATGTAACCGCAGCAAACAAAGCACTTATCGGAATAGTAATTACCCAGGCAATAAACAAGTTTTTGGTAACTCCCCAACGCACTGCACTTAATCTTTTTGTAGCTCCAACACCAATAATAGAACCTGTAATGGTATGCGTAGTAGATACCGGAATACCCATTTGTTCAGTTACAAACAAGGTAATCGCTCCGGAAGTTTCTGCTACAACGCCTTCCAATGGCGTTACTTTGGTAATGCGTGAACCCATGGTTTTCACAATTTTCCAACCCCCACTTAACGTACCTAAAGCAATAGCACTATAACAAGCCAATGGCACCCAGTCGGGCATATTTTTAATATCAGCAATGGTGCCGTTAGCCATTAACGCTGCTGCAATAATACCCATTACTTTTTGCGCATCGTTACCACCATGTCCTACGCTGAATAAAGCGGAAGATAGAAGTTGCAAACGTTTGAAATTATTCGCCGTTTTCATGGCACTCGGTGCATGTATAACCTCATTGTAGAAAAAGGATATTATCATGATAGCTAATACAGTGAGCAAGCCATAGCGAATCAAATGGTTATCCCCTTTTGAAAGTTCTTTAGTCAAATCCTTTTTAATATCGATTTTAACGGCTTTGTTGAAATCATCAATTTTATTGGCTTGCACCAATCCGGTTGCTACCATTTTTTCTGCCATGCCATCAATTCCTAATTCTTTGTGACTCTTAGCCATATGTTTCAAGGAATCATAAGAAGATTTTGCAAAATCTGCCGCTTGTTTTTGTGATGGGTCTTTCTCTGCTAAAATTTTCATTTTGTCCACTTCAAAAAATAATTTCAGCTTATCTTCTATACGAGCTGTTGTTACATCGCTCAGGTCAACATTTTGAGAAATCTCATCTGCCACTTGCTTAGCCCCTTTACTTTCGTAATGGTGAATAAAAGGTGCACTTGCTTTGGCATTCTCTTTTGCTTTAGCTAATTTATTTTCATTTTTTTCTTTATCCGCTGCTTTTTTAGGATCTTTTATATCCTTCTCGTATTTGTCGACTTTGAAAAATTTTGAAATATTTTCATTTGTTTTAGTTTCCTGAAAATTAATAAAGGAAAACCAGATTAATACACCAATCAACACCAAAATACCCGATCTCACCCACACATTTCTAGTCATCATAATCAAGGTGATAATCATGGAAATAAGCATACCTATTAACGGGGCGAGAAAAATAAAGGCTACTGTTTTTAGTACTTTACTGCTGTCAATGATATCTGTGATGGGCATTTTACCGAATTTCATAAATGCTGCTGTAATAGCTGCACCGGCAAAACCACCGATAAGTGTATGTGATGATGATGATGGTATGCCATACCACCAGGTTATCAAGTTCCATGCAATAGCCGCAATCAACCCTGAAAATATTACAGGAAGCGTAATAAAATCTTTCTGTACTGTTTTGGCTATCGTATTTGCTACAGCATGGTCTTTAAAAATTAAGAAGGCAACAAAATTGAAAAATGCCGCCCATACCACCGCCTGAAACGGCGTAAGTACTTTTGTTGATACGATAGTCGCTATCGAGTTGGCGGCATCGTGGAAACCGTTGATATAGTCGAATATCAAGGCCATTATAATAATGATAATTAAAAATTCCATAAAATAATTTTAGTGATGAAAAATTTTGGTGAGTAGCTATTAGTAAGTTGAAATCAGTTTTCAGTTGCTAACAACTAAAAACCATTACGAATACTTAATAATGATACCTTCGATTACGTTAGATAAATCCTGGCATAAATCGGATATCAGCTCTAACTCCACATAGATATCTTTCATCAAAATTATTTTCACCGGGTTGTCTTTATTTTTGCGTACCAAATCGCCAATGGCTTGGTTGTATAATAAATCTACTTTTGATTCCAGACTATGTACTTTCATACATGCTTCATTCACCTTATCAAATTCTTTCATACCCCTTAAGCCGTATAAGGCAACTTTTAATTCTGCTATGGCTTCATCATTCAGTTGTGACATTTCATAAACATAATCATCAAACTCACTGAATTCAAAGTTTTTCATTTTATGTCCTATTTCATCAATATAATCTACCACATCATCAAATGCAGCTGCCAGCTGATGCACATCTTCACGGTCAAATGGCGTGATGAAGTTTTTATTTAATTCGAGATAGATATTATGTGTAATATTATCTGCTTTGTGCTCTAATCCGTTTGTGTGTGCCAGCAACTCAAAACGTTTTTCGCCGGTTTCGTTCATGGCTTTTAAAAATACGTTACTGGTTTCAACCATAGTATCGGCAGCTTGTTCAAACAAGTTGAAAAAAATTCTGTCTTTAGGTTGGAAGAATTTTAAAATTGAGAATCCCATAAGATTGTTTTTAGATGTTATTAATTTATTTATTTAGATTATTTTTTTACTAGAATGCTAATTGCATCTGGAATCTCCAGATACCCGATAGCTGGTCATTGGTTTTTGTTTTATTTTGCAATAAGGTATAGTCGGTTTGGAATTTAAGTGCATTTTTAAATACGTAATAAGCCAATCCAAATGCATATTCGTTTACAGTGTTTACATTTGCTTCCTTACCATATTTACCTGCAAATGAACGGTTATAGCGTGCACCTATTTCCACTTTTTTCTTGAACAAATAAGAAGCAGTTGCATAAAAAGATTGTCCGGCAACATATTTAGTATTATCCTGAGCTTTGCGGAATACATAGCCTCCGGTAGTAGTGAAACCTTTGAACTTAAGAATTGCATCTGCATAAACGGAATGTATATTTTTACGGAATGTATCATTTACTGCAGTTCCTCCCAATTGTCCTCTTGACATGGATGGCTTATTATTAAAGTCATATGCTACTCCAAAAGCAACTTTTGGTTTGGCTTCTCTGTCAAAATCCTGAAAGGTTAAATCGCCTCCATGTGAAAACTCACCCGTTGGTAAGAAATCTAAACGCACAGTATAGTCAAAATGCTCTATGTCTACCGCTGTGTAGTTTTTGCCTTCACCTGATGATATACTGAAGCGAGGTTTGAAGATGAACTTTTTACCAAAGTTACCAAATAATTGTACACCAAAGTCACGATCCAGCTTAAATAAACTGTTCGTTGTACTTCTGTCAACAAAAAATTGTCTTTCAGCTGAAATAATTTCTTCTCTGTCACCAGGAAGTTTTCCCTGTCCGATTTGAATGGCAAATTGTTTAACAGGTTTGTATTTTACCCAGCCATCTAAGAAAATGTTTGCTGCTTTTACATCTGAAGGAGAAAAACTTAGTTGCAAATTGTAATCAAATTTTTGATGTAAAAATGTGCCCTTCATTTTCAAACGAACTCTTCTTGCTTGTAATTGTGTAGTGGGTTTAAAGTCTTTGTCAAACACTTTATTGACATCTATTCTTGATTGTAGCATAGCAGCCAAATTAAATGAGAATGAAGTATCCCCATTTTCTACGTTAAATCCGTTTCCGAATTTCAAACTTGTTTTAATGTCTTGAGCATGTAAACTGCCCATCAATGTAAGTGCCATCAAAAGGCACAAAAATTTTAACTGATAAGTAATTGGTTTCATATGGTGTGTGATTGATTTAATAATATTACATTTACTTATTTAAATAAAAAAACGACGCAAAATCAGTGCGTCGTTTCACTATTGGAACGTTTTTCCTCAATAAATTGTTTTGGTTGTTATCTGTGTGCAGATTTGTAAAAATCATGATGCAAAGTTCAGCATGAAATGCATTACTTTATTATGAGAAAAATCATTAAAAAACATGTCGAACGATTATAAAAAATAATTAACTATTATTATACCTTGAAAATCAACAACTTACAATCAAAACAATGTTTACATAGTTTCATTGTTATGTTAATTCTTATAGATAATTCACACAAAAAACACACAAATACCATAAATCTTACATCAGAATTAGCAGTTGTGCAGTTGCTAAAACAAGATTATTTTTGTGTGTGGATACAAAAATGCAACATTCGGCTACCTATTATAAAAACGGAATTCTGGATGGAAACCGCTTTATCCTGAGCAAGGCAATAACACTAATTGAAAGTACGCTCAAGCAAGATGAAGAAATTGCGCTGACATTGTTGGATGAACTTACGATAATAAATAAAACAGCAAAACGGATTGCCATAACCGGTTCACCCGGTGTGGGTAAGAGTACATTTATCAACGCATTTGGTAAATACCTGAGTAGTCAGCAGAAACGTGTAGCCATACTGGCCATAGATCCCAGCAGCAGTGAGAGCAAGGGAAGTATTTTAGGTGATAAAACAAGGATGGAAGATCTGCTTAATGATGAACATATTTATATCCGGCCTACGGCATCTGCTTTGCATTTGGGTGGTGCTTCTCCCCGCACCCGCGATGTCATTACACTTTGCGAAGCTTTTGGTTTTGATTATATTTTAGTAGAAACTGTTGGTGTAGGGCAATCAGAAACTGCTGCGAAAGATTTGACTGATTTATTTATGTTGCTCATACAACCTAATGCGGGTGATGAATTGCAGGGAATAAAAAAAGGTATCATGGAAATGGCTGATATACTGATTATCAATAAAGCTGAAGTATCAAATCTAACACAAGCAAATCATTGCAAAGCACAACTGCTACATGCTATCCGGCTGACAAAGAACAAAGATATTCCTATACTGGCCGTATCGTCTACTGAACATACCGGTATGGAAAAGGTGTTTGCCGAAATAGAACTTTTCTTCCAAAACCTAACAGTTAATGGTGCATGGATGCAAAAAAGGCAAGCACAAAAAAAAACAGCCGTAAATGAAAATTTACGACTGCTGTTTGACAACTGGCTTAATCAACACACACAAGATTGGGATAGTGCAGATAAGCAATATCTGCAACTATCCGCCAGAAGTCAGGCTTTGGCTATTTTTAAAAAAAATCTAAATCTTTTCATCAACTGAATTAATGTCTTAGTTCGGCCACAGAGAAATTAGGATTCTTACTATCTCGAATATATGCCACATCATCATAAAATTCTACTGCACCCGTATCTATGTTATACATGGCTCCCACCACACCGATTTCTCCATTTTCTACCATTTGTTCTAAGATAAAACTGCGTTCAATAATACTTTTCACATTGCGTTTTACATTTATCTCCGCCACATTTTCTACAAACTGGTAATTGGAAGAATCTCTATTTTCTTTCGTCAATTTTTCTGCATAAACAGCGGGTTGTAATTTAGATAACAACTCAGTGAGATTTCCCATTTCCACGTGGTCGCAAGCACCTTTTACGGCACCGCATTTCGTATGCCCCAATACCACAACGAGTTTTGAGCCGGCAACCTTACAGGCAAACTCCATGCTGCCGATAATGTCTGTGTTGATAATATTTCCGGCTATACGTACTGAAAAAATGTCGCCCAAACCTTGATCAAATATAAGCTCTGCTGAAGTACGACTATCAATACAACTGAGTACGATGGCAAATGGCCATTGTCCGTCGCTGGTGGCATTTACCTGTTCCAATAAATTTCTATTGGCTTTCAAATTCGATACAAAGCGAGAGTTGCCTTGTTGTAATAGTTCAAGTGCTAATCTTGGCGTAATGTTTTTTTGCAAATCTGCTGTAATTGTTTTCATATATTTTTATTTATTATTTTATTAATTATTTAAATATTAACAGGATCAAAACTCTCTTTGCGAAGTCTTGAATTTTCATCTACGGAGGTTACATAATCGTCGTCATCTTCAATATTGTAAACTTCTTTAAAGTTAAGCAATGAAACATTCATATTTTTCTCTTTAGCCTGAACGTCTCTGAATTCTTTAATCATTTCCAATATATCAAAATCAATATACGTAGTATTTTGTGCATCTATCACTACAGTTGCATTTTCCGGTAAGTGATTAAGGGTTTGTTTTATACTGGCTTTATTTAAAAAGGAAACCTCTTCCGCCAGTTTTATACGAATGACATCTCCGGAGTGGTATTTTTCTTTATGAAAATAGTAGGCATGTTTCATATTACCTCTAAGAATTGCAAAGATACTCACGACAATTCCGATACCTACTCCCTCCAATAAATCTTTAGTAAACACAGTAGCAACGACAGTAATAATAAATGGCCACCATTGGTATTTACCGTTGGCATACATCTCTTTGAAAATAGATATTTTTGCCAGTTTATAGCCTGTTAATAATAATATCGCAGCTAATGAGGCCAATGGAATAAGATTAATGACACCCGGAATTAGTACAACAACAATTAATAGCAAAAAACCATGAAATATTGCAGACATCTTAGATGCAGCTCCAGAGTTGACATTTGCAGAGCTTCTTACAATTACACTTGTGATTGGTAGCCCTCCTATTAGTCCTGAAATTAAATTACCTACACCTTGCGCTTTTAATTCGCGGTTGGTATTGGTTATGCGTTTATGTGGGTCTAATCTGTCTACAGCTTCTATACTTAATAAGGTTTCTAATGATGCTATTACCGTTATTGTCAGTGCTGTAATCCAAACATCAGGATTAGTTATTTTAGAAAAATCAGGGAAAGTAAAGAAACTAAAAAATTCACTTACGTTTTGCGGTATGGGTATATTGACCAAATGACTGCCACTTAAGGCTAAATTTGGCATTACCGAAATAAAGATTTTGTTCAGCAGAATACTTGTAACAACAGCAACCAAACCACCCGGAATAAAGCCGAGTTTATTTTTGATAAACGGCTTTTCCCAAGCGAGCATAATAATAATGGCAATAATTGTAATTAATATAGCACCAAGATGTACATGCTGTAGCGAATTAATCAATGCAGAAAAACTGTTTTCACCATTCACTTGAATAAAGGATAAATCACCTTCATAATCTTCATCATAACCAAATGCATGGGGTAATTGTTTAAGAATAATGATAATACCGATCGCTGTCAGCATGCCTTTTATCACACTATTCGGAAAATAATTACTGATGGTACCGGCTTTTAAAAAACCCAATACTACCTGAAAAACTCCTGCTAGCACTACTGCTAGCAAAAAAGTTTCGAATGCGCCCAGTTTAGTAATAGAAGACAAAACTAATGCTGCCAAACCTGCTGCCGGACCACTTACGCTTAAATGTGAATTACTTAATGCACCAATTACGATTCCACCGACAATACCGGCTATCATACCTGAAAAAAACGGAGCACCTGATGCAAGTGCTATTCCTAAACACAGTGGCAATGCCACTAAAAAAACGACAATACCAGACGATATGTCTTTCTTAAAAGACTTTAAATATTTTGACATAAATTAAAATTAATAATTAAAAATTTGCTTCTTATGGAAGCCAGAATGGAGATATTAGAAAAAAAGTAGATTTAAGCTTGTTCAGGTGGCGGACTAAGCAAATTGACAAGCAGATTTTCATTTACTGAAAATGAATAAAATGCAAAAGGCGATGATACCAAAATGTGACCATGACTGGTCTGAATTTCGAAAAGATATTGACAATCATAAGAAAAAACTTTCTTTTCCGGTTTTTCTTCCACTTCTTCTATCATTGACATATTGCAAGCCAAACTTAAATTGTCTGCAACAAATGATACAGTCAGAATAGTAATGAATAATATGGAAAGAAGAAGTCTTTTCATTTTTGCAAAGATACAATAAATAAACTTGAGGTCGTGTTAAAATTACTTAACCATAACAAACATGCGTATAAGCACCTAAAAATAAATCAATTACATAGCTTGTCTTAATCACAAGGATTAAATTCTTTAGTACTTACAGGATCAGGATGGTAGTTTTGAACCGGTTTATTGTTAAACTCTAAATTAATAAAGTTGATGCGTGTATTTACTAATAAATTACATTCATCAGTTGGCGCAATTGGTTTATTTTCACCATAAGCAATCACGGCAAGTCGGTCACAGGAAACTCCTCTCTCTGTCAGATAGTAGCTAACCATAGCGGCTCTTTGTAAACTTAATTTCATATTATCTGAAGCATTTTTTTCGGTAAATGCATGTCCTTCTATCACAAATTTCGTAACATTGGGATGCTCCAGTAAGTATTCCGCCACATAATCCAGCATAGGATCATTTTCACTTTTCACATCATAAGCATGTGCATCAAAGCCTATTACATTGGGTAAAACGAGTTCATTGTTAGTTACGGTAAACATGTTTCCGGCTTTGGAAAAAGCTGAAATCATAATTGCCAGCATAAAAAATGTTTTTCTCATTGGTTGTGTGTTTAGTTGGTTAGCTTCAAATGTAAAGCAACGCTAATATATGAGGTTTATTTGTGAAAAAATTCTTAAAAATTACTGATTTCTCAATTTACTGTGGTTTACACCATAAATAAAATAACAAATCAGTCCGATGGCCATCCAGATAAAAAAGCGCAACCAATTAGCAATTCCAAGCGTAGAAACCAAATACCCGCAAGATAAAAAGCCGAGTACCGGAATCAGTGACCAGTTCTCTGTAAATGTTTTATAAGCTGTATAAATTAATACCAGAAGAAATAACCAAAGTGGTATCTGGTGTTTCCATACATCAAAACCTTCTTCAACAGGAAAAATGCTATGCATTAAGGAAGTATTAGAGAAGATAGCAGCAAATACTGCCAAAGTTAATCCTGCAATTATCCATTTGCCGTTAATATAGGGTACTTTAAACTTGGGAGTCATAGGAGCTGCAGATTCAGATAATAAATCCTCATCTAATGTCCCTGTCTTGGTGCTTAACTCAACTTGTTTTTTTTCTTTTTGCTCTAAAATAATAATACCTCCACAAACCAAAATAAAGGCAAATAAAGTACCGATACTGCACATATCTGTTACTAAAGACGAATCTAAAAATAAGGATGGAATGCCTACGATTAGTCCCGTTACAATAGTAGAAAAAGATGGAGTTTTAAATTTTGGATGAATTTCTGCAAATTTCTTTGGCAGCAAACCGTCACGGCTCATGCTCATCCAGATACGCGGCTGTCCGATTTGGAAAACCAGCATCACACTGGCTGTTGCAATCAGAGCACTAAATGCAATGATGCCGCCCATCCAGTTTATGCCCTTTTGTATAAATGCATTAGCCAGAAAAGCTTCATTTTTTAGTTGGGTATAATGTACCATCCCCGTCAACACCAAGGCCACAGCAACATACAAGATTGTAGATAAGATTAATGAGTTGAACATCCCCTTCGGCAAATCCCTTTGTGGATTTTTGCATTCTTCGGCGGTTGTAGAAATCGCATCAAATCCGATGTAGGCAAAAAACACAGCTGATACTCCTTTCAGCACACCGCCAAATCCGTTAGGTACAAATGGAGACCAGTGTGCAGGCGTAATATAAAACGCACCGACAACAATAATAACTATAATGACGGCTATTTTAAAAATCACCATGCCATTGGCAAAATTTTTAGACTCTTTTATACCTACATAAACTAAGGCTGTAATGAATAAATTGATAATAAATGCCGGTATATTGATAATGAACGGTATGCCTAAAATTTTAGGTGCAGATGCGTATAAATCAGGCATAAATTTTTTCGCCTCAAAAAAACTGGTCACTAAATACTTAGGTAAATCTATGCCACACTGGTGCAGAAAAGCAGTAAAATTGCCCGACCATGAAATAGCCACCGTGATATTGCCAATGGCATATTCCAGTAACAAATCCCAACCAATAATCCAGGCTATGAGTTCGCCAAAAACTGCATAGGAATAGGTATAAGCACTGCCTGCAATAGGAATACGCGAAGCGAACTCAGCATAACATAAAGCAGAGAAACCACAAGCGATGGCAATACCGATAAATAAAAACACCACAGCCGGACCGCCATCGAAACAGGCATTGCCGATGGTAGAGAAGATGCCCGCTCCTATTATGGCAGCAATTCCCAAAGCTGTCAAATCAAAAGTAGTCAGCGATTTATTCAGCATCTGTGCCTGTTCATCCAGCGAAATACCGGCCTCGTGCATCATATCCGGATAAGCTTTAGTTTCTTTCAGAATGGATTGAATTGACTTTTTTCTGAATAAATTCGCCATAAGTTCGTTTTGATAAAGATAAACTATTTTTTATATGTCAAGGTATAGCAAACTTAGTGAAGCACATTTTTCTAATTTAACAAAAGACAACAAAACTCGGAATCAAATTTGATGTATATTTGATGCAATGCGAAAAGCAATAATCAGCCTTTTTTTTTATTTTGCTCTTACAGCAAAAGCCTCTTTTATTTTATTGCCGATGGATGAAACTCAAACGAACCATCTTAAGGCATATGGCATTACGTATTGGGTGCTTACCAAAGGTACTAGCGCCGATTGGTTGCTCAATTACCGAGGTGGAAGTTTTGCATTTCCCTACCAAAAAGATTTTGAAAAAGAATGCCTCATCCGCAATGTAAAGTATGAAGTGATAGCAGATGCTGCCATGAGTAAAATATTGCAGGATATTGCACAGCCGGAAGTAAATATGGATGATGTGAAACTCGAAAAAGCACCTAAAGTTGCCGTTTATTCACCCAAAACAAATAATCCCTGGGATGATGCCGTTACAATGGTATTGACTTATGCAGAAATTCCATACAAAGTAATTTATGATGAAGAAATTTTGCAGGATGAGTTGCATCTGTATGATTGGTTGCATTTGCACCATGAAGATTTTACCGGGCAATACGGAAAATTCTGGTCAGCCTATCAAAATGCAGACTGGTACAGAAATCAGGTTAATGACTATGAAACCCGAGCTGCAAAATTGGGCTATAACAAAGTATCGCTGGAAAAATTAGCAGTTGCACAGAAAATAAAAGATTTTGTGATGGGTGGTGGTTTTATGTTTGCCATGTGTAGTGCCACAGACAGCTATGATATTGCACTGGCAGCGGCCGGAGTGGATATTTGTACCCAACAATTTGACCATGATGCCATAGACCCGTATGCGCAAAGTAAACTTGATTTTTCACAAACCTTTGCCTTTCAGAACTTTCAAATCAGTACCAATCCATGGGAGTATGAATTTTCCACCATCGACTCCAGAGCCAATACGATGGAGCCTGATTATTTTACCTTATTTGACTACTCGGCAAAATGGGATCAAATACCTGCCATGCTTACTCAAGACCACGAGCGCGTGATAAAAGGTTTTATGGGGCAAACTACAGGATTCAAGAAAATGCTGATTAAGCCGGATGTGTTAGTAATGGGTGAAAACAAATCTATCAGTGAGGCAAAATATATACATGGCATTTTAGGAAAAGGCACCTGGACATTTTACGGAGGCCACGACCCGGAAGACTATCAGCACCGTGTTGGCGACCCACCAACCGATTTGAATTTACATCCAAATTCACCGGGCTACAGACTGATATTGAACAATATTTTGTTTCCGGCAGCCAAGAAAAAACCACAGAAAACATAAGAAGTGTTTTATCCTCAAAAAAAATGCACTTAACACTTAAAGCTGGGTAGTATTTATATAGTTTTAATATTTTTTTATATCATAATTTACATAAACGATTAGTTTTATACAAAAATTGAATGTATCTTAGTTGCTTTCACGAGTTCTAATGATAACAAATCACACAACTTCAATCAATGAAAATTATGCGTTGCATTTATTCCAAATTACTTCTTATACTTGTTTTGCTGACAAGTTGTTCAAATGCATCACAACCTAAAGACAAAATTCCTGATCACGAAACTTTTACCATCCAATCTAAACAAGTTGGAGAAGAGCGAGTAATCAATGTTTGGACACCGGAAAATTATAAAACGATGACTGACTCCTTGCCTGTGATGTATATGGCAGACGGTGGCATTAAAGAAGACTTTCCTCACATTGCCAATACCTTGTCTAAACTTATCAGCGAAAACAAAATTAAACCTTTAATTCTCGTGGGTATAGAAAATACTCAACGAAGAAGGGACTTGACAGGATTTACAGAAGTAGCGAAAGACAAAGAAATTGCACCTGTTGTTGGTGGCTCTGACAAATTCAGAGCTTTTATTAAAGACGAACTTTTTCCCGAAATCATTAAACGATACAGAACTACAAACGAAAAAAGTATTATTGGAGAATCTGCATCAGGACTTTTTGTTATGGAAACCTTTTTCCTCACACCGGAAATGTTTGACAATTACATCGCATTTGATCCATCGCTATGGTGGAATAATCATTATTTAGTAAGAACAGCTAAAGAACACTTATCTAATTTCCCAACTTCAGCAAAAAGAATTTGGTTTGCCAGTTCAAATGCTGAGGATATTTCGCCGTATACAAAGGAATTAGCTGAAATTTTTAAAACAGAAAATAAGGCCAGCATACAGTGGAAATTTTCAAATGAACCCAAAGAAAAACATACCACCATTTTCAGGGCTACAAAAGAAAAAGCTATCATCTGGGCATTAAACAAAACAAAATAAGATTAGTTGATATATTTTAATATTCTAAAATTACATTTTCTGTGATTCTTTGTTATTTTAGTCAAACCATAGAATTTCAACTAACTATCAAAGACTCAATATTGTATTTTTTTTAATTTATTTTAAAGTGCAAATTAATTATACACCATGACAAGCAACAAAACATTTTTAATTGTAAACGCAATACCTAATGGAGATGACATGCAAAGTTTTCAGTCATACCTGTCTCAAATAATTGTCATTTTTACCAAATTTGGTGGTAGTGGAATGCAGCGATGGAAAACAACAGAACAAATTATGGGGCAAGGAGGTATTAAAGCTATTGCTGTATTTGAATTTCCTTCTGCGCAAGCCATAAAAGAGATGATGGCGAGCGACGATTTCAATGCTCTCAACGAGCTTCGCAAAAAGGCTTATAAACAAGAAGTGGATCTAATGATATGCGAAACTTTGTGAGGGATATTTACATTGATAAAACAAATTTTATTTAATTCCCCATTTTTAGCTTTCATCAACCTTCACTTCTTTGTTTTTTAGCCTGATTTTTGTGTATATTTAAGTATGAAAACTTTTACGCTATCTTTTTTTACCCTCATTTTGCTTTGCAGCTTTAAACCACCCAAAAAAGCAGCTCCTCAAAATGATATTCTGTATTCAAAATATGGCGGCGATGTAGATAAAATGATGCAGGATATGCGCAGGCAAGATTCGATGAAATACCCATTTTTATACAATCTTAATGATGAGGCAAAAAATGACAGTTCCACGGTAAGTGAAGAACAGACTAAAATTCTGGATTATGCCGACGAACTGCCGGCATTTCCTAATGGCACCGCAGGTCTCAACGATTATATACAAGGCTACAAGCTCAATATACCAGATTCACTGACAAGCGACAAAGCGAATGTGGAAGTAAAGTTTTATGTAAATACCACTGGCATAACTCAAGACCCTGTGGTTATAAAAACAACTAACGCTAAGTTTGATGCTTATACCCGATGGCTCATCTACGATATGCCAACATGGACTCCGGCAAAACAAAGCGGTAAAACGGTAAATTGTTATGTTACTTTAAAAATCACTTACGGACAATAAGCTTAGACTCAAAGCGTATGCTTTTTGGGTGCTTTTGATTTTTTCATCGCTTTCAATTCCTCTTCAAAATAGGGTTTCAAATGGTCAATGACAATATGTGGCACATGACATCTGCGCAACGATTCTTTTTTTACAAACACGAATGTTGTTTCGCTTGAAGTGAGCAATTGGTTCTCCTGATTATATATTTCTGAATGAAAAACCATATTTTTTTCCGGAAAATCAGCTATAATCGTCTTGATATTCATCAGCTCATCATACCGGGCCGGACGGAAATATTTGATATTCATTTCCACAACCGGCATAGCATAGCCCTCTTCTTCCAATTGCTTATAAGAAAATCCGTGTTTGCGCATGGCTTCTGTTCGTCCAATTTCAAAAAATTTGGCATAATGCCCGTGATAGACTATCCCTAAGGGATCACAGTCGTGGTAGCGAACACGCAATTGTATGGTTTCTTCAAACATTATTTTACTTTTTTTTCATTCAGCGCCTGCTGATAACGCTTGGCATTTTCTTCATGTTGTTCCAGTGTTTCAGCAAACACATGATATCCGGAAAAATCCTCTTTTGCACAAAAATACATATATTTGCTGTCATTCGCATCAAGTGTCTCTTCTATGCTCTTGCGTTCAGGCAGACAAATGGGACCGGGAGGCAAGCCTTTATTGATATAAGTATTATAAGGTGATTGTATTTTTAAATCAGCATAGTACACACGTCTTCTGATACCCAGTTTATTGAGTGCATACATAACGGTAGGGTCTGCCTGCAAAGGCCAGTTTTGATGCAAACGATTGATATATACTCCAGCAATTTCCGGGTATTCATCATAATGATTTGATTCTTTTTGGACAATGGAGGCTAAAATGGTGGCTTCTGTGGGTGACAAGCCCAGCTCTTGTGCTTTTTCTTTTCGTCGGTCAGTCCAGAATTTGTTATACTCTTTCAGCATGCGTTCTACAAATTTTTTGGCAGAAGTATTCCAGTAAAATTCATAGGTATTGGCTAAAAAGATGGTTGGAAAATTATCTTCAGTCAAATTCATGGAGTCGAGCAAAACAGGATTATTGAACTCTTTAAGCAAATCACTTTTACTGGCTTCAATTTGTTTTGCAATGTTTTCAGCTAATTGTTCTTTATTCTGTATATTGTTAAATACGATTTTTACAGGATCTTGTGCACCTGCACGCAGTTTTCTTACAATCGTAAAGTTTCCCGCACTATTGGATAATAAGTATCTGCCGGGTTTCACATGCGTAACATATTTCAGTGCTTTAGCCACCTTAATAAATGTATTGCTGTTTTTCAGTACTTTATTTGATTTCAGAATATAGAGTACATCATCGAAATTAGCTCCTGTTGGTATCAGCAAAGTCTGGTATTTTTGTTTGGAACTATTATTTACATTATCGGCAAACGCAACTTTATAAAAATAGAGAAATATAAATAAGCCGGTGAAGCAACAAAATAGGGCAATCCAAAGTAACTTTTTTCTCATGCAGTAAAGTACAGCTTTTTTTGAAAGTAAGCGTAATGTAAGTTTCTAATTTTTTTTGAAAAAAAACACATTTTTCTATGCAAAACAGAAAAAAATACTATCTTTGTGACAGGGTTTTTATGTTTCTAGACTTTAGGGTCTGTCGGGTTTACGCAAAGTAAACCCGATTTTTTTTATAAGACCCTTTATTTTACTGGTAATTTCCGCTACCAAACGATTTTTTATCCGATTAAATTTTTGTTGTTTACGTTTAAAATATGCGGACTAACTCTGCTACAAATTTCTACATTAATCACTAAGCTGCAATATCTTATTATTTGATATTGTGACTCAATTAACATAAACTACTAATCAATCAACTTGTTGAAAATAAGAAAATTACAACAAAAGGCCTGCCATTATTGTGACTAACTAACTTTATTGATAATCTACAAGGGGCGAGCAGGTACAAACTAAATTTCTGTCGCCATAGGTATTATCTATTTTTGCCACACTTGGCCAGAACTTCGAGTATTTCAAATAAGATAAAGGAAATGCAGCAACACTTCGGGTGTATTCATGTTGCCATTCATCAGCAGTAATCTCTAGCAAAGTATGCGGTGCATTTACTACCGGATTGTCGCTTTGCGTATAATTGCCGTTAATAACAGCTTTTATCTCCTCTCCGATGCTGATTAGTGCATTACAAAAGCGGTCTAACTCCTGTTTGCTTTCACTTTCAGTAGGCTCGATCATTAGCGTTCCCGGAACAGGAAATGCAACTGTAGGGGCATGAAATCCATAATCCATTAATCTTTTGGCAACATCTGCTGCATCTATACCGGAAGCCGGTTTCAGAGGTCGCAAATCAAGAATAAATTCATGTGCTACTCTCCCTTTATTACCGGAATACAAAACCGGAAAATCTTTTTCCAGTACAGATTTCATATAGTTGGCATTGAGAATTGCATACTTTGTGGCATTGGTCAGTCCTTCTGCTCCCAACATACGAATATATGCGTAAGATATCAATAGTATAGCTGCACTGCCGTATGGTGCAGCAGAAATAGCAGGTATTGCTTCAATGCCGCCTGATTTCACAACAGGATTGCCCGGAAGAAACGGAGCAAGCTCAGCAGTACAACAAATTGGCCCCATACCAGGGCCGCCACCGCCGTGAGGAATGGCAAAAGTTTTATGCAAATTAATATGGTTGACATCTGCTCCAATTTTGGCAGGAGATGTCAGTCCTACTTGTGCATTCATATTTGCCCCATCCATATAGACTTTACCTCCAAACTGATGAATAACGGCGCAGACTTCAGTAATCGTTTCTTCAAAAACACCATGCGTAGAAGGATAGGTCACCATCAAACAAGATAAATTATCTTTATGTAGTTCAGCTTTTTGTTTCAAATCCTCCACATCAATATTGCCGTCCTCAGTTGTTTTCACTACTACAATTTTCATTCCTGCCATTGCTGCACTTGCCGGATTAGTTCCGTGAGCCGAAGCCGGAATTAATGCCACATTGCGATGTTCGTTCCCATTGGCTACATGGAAGGCTCGTATGACCATCAACCCGGCGTACTCACCTTGTGCACCGGAATTAGGTTGCAACGAAGTGGCAGCAAATCCTGTTATTTCTGCTAAATCCTTTTCCAGCCTATGAATAACTTCTAAGTATCCCTTTGTTTGATCTTGTGGTTGAAATGGATGCATATTCGCAAACTCTTTCCAGCTTAATGGGATTAACTCAGTAGTGGCATTCAATTTCATTGTGCAACTACCTAAAGGAATCATTGAGAATGCAAGTGATAAATCTTTGGATTCCAGACGTTTTATGTATCGCAGCATCTCCGTTTCAGATTGATAACTGTTGAAGATTTCCTGTTTTAAGAAATCTTGCTTGCGACTTAGTGCTTCCGGAATTTGTGCTGCCGTAGCATCCAGTTTTTCAAAAGAATAATGTGCTTCTACTAATTGTGCAAATACAGCGGCTACTTGTGCAATATCTTGCTCAGTAGTTGTTTCATCTACTGCAATCTGTACCGCATCTTCGGTATAATAAAAATTGACTTCAGCCTTGGTTGCCAGCTCTTTCAGTTTTTCAAGATGTGCTAATGGAATATGTAAAGTATCAAAAAAGAAGACGTTTGTATTTTTGAATCCCAATTTTTTCAATTCAAAAGCCAGTTGCACACAACGATGATGAATTTTTCGGGCAATAGTTTTTAGACCTTCACTACCATGATATACGGCATACATACCGGACATGATAGCCAACAAAGCCTGTGCTGTACAGATATTGGATGTTGCTTTTTCGCGTTTAATATGTTGTTCACGGGTTTGCAAAGCCATACGCAATGCTCTATTACCCTGCTTATCTACTGATACACCAATAATACGTCCGGGCATTAAACGCACAAATTCTTCTTTACAAGCAAAAAAGGCAGCATGCGGGCCACCGAATCCCATAGGAACACCAAAACGCTGAGTATTTCCCACAGCAATATCAGCACCCAACTCTGCAGGTGATTTTAGTAAAACTAAACTCATAATATCGCAAGCAAGAATGCTGTATACTTCTTTTTCTTTACAGGCAGCAATACAGGCAGTATAATCTTCAATACTTCCTTGTGCATTGGGATATTGCAAAATGATGGCAAAATAGGTTTCATCCGGAGAAAATGTTTTATAATTGCCTACTACTACTTCAATAGCTAAGGGCAAAGCACGTCCTTTTACTACATCAATGGTTTGAGGTAAGGTGTGCTCATCTATAAAGATTTTATTCGCTTGTGGTTTTCCCTTGGACTTTGCACGTACTTCATTGAGCACATGCATTGCTTCTGCTACAGCAGTACCTTCATCTAATAATGATGCATTGGCAACCGGAAATCCGGTAAGCTCGCAGACCATTGTTTGAAAATTAAGCAAAGCTTCTAATCTGCCTTGCGAAATTTCTGCCTGATAGGGCGTATATTGTGTATACCATCCCGGATTTTCAAAAATATTGCGTTGGATTACTGTGGGAACTTGTGTACCGTAATAACCCAGACCGATATAATTTTTGGCAACCACATTTTTTTTAGCTATTTTTTCAATGTGATTTAAATATTCTGCCTCAGACATGGCAGCCGGTAAATTAAGACCATGTTGTAAACGAATAGATGCAGGTACTGTTTCTTCAATTAGCTGATCTACAGATACAGCATTTATTACTTTTAGCATTTCCTGAACATCATTTGGGCGAGGACCTAAGTGGCGCGATTGAAAATCGTATGGCATTATTTGAAATTTTGCACAAAGATACGATTTCACACTAAGCTCTGAAAACAGAAATAATTTGATGTGGATAAATGCAACAGTAAAAAGCATGTTATATAAAAAACTAAACACAGCTTACAAAAGAGGGTCATATCCTTTCATAAACAACAGATATACAAGCATTAGCTGCTTTAAAACGAGGTTTACATCCAGATTTTAATTTATCAGGCATCTGCATTACTCATTTTATAAATTATGCCGTAGATTTGCAGTACAATTTTTGATAGATTATTAAAAAAATCACAAGATGAACACCTTTAGAAAAATAAAACTGTCACTCCTTTTTATTCTGGCATTAATTGCAGGTTCTTGTTCCGTTAATCCGGTTTCGGGCAAAAAAGAACTGAGCTTTATGTCTGAATCTCAGGAAATGGCTATAGGTCAGGAAAGTGATCCGTCTGTTATTGCTCAATTCGGGCTTTATCCTAACGATACTTTAAAAAACTTCCTGACAACCAAAGGCGATGCAATGGTAAAAGTTTCTCACCGTCCTGATTTGAAATTTACATTCAGGATGCTCGACTCTCCTATATTAAATGCATTTGCAGTACCCGGAGGCTATGTTTATTTTACTCGTGGTATTATGGCCTATTTTAATGATGAAGCACAGTTTGCAGGCGTATTGGGTCATGAAATCGGCCATGTAACGGCACGACATGCTTCTCAACAATATACCAAACAAATGCTTACTCAAATTGCCTTTATGGGTGGGATGATTTTTTCTGAAAAATTCAGAGGCATGGCTGATCAAGCTATGCAGGGCATGCAATTATTATTTTTAAAATTTTCGAGAGATGATGAATCTCAATCTGATGTATTAGGTGTAAAATACTCTTCTGCTATCGGTTATGATGCCAATCAAATGGCAGATTTCTTTCAAACATTACAACGCTATTCTGAAAAAGAAGGTGCGCGGGTTCCCGAGTTTTTATCCACGCATCCTGATCCGGGCAACCGTTACAGCACCGTAAAACAGTTGGCAAAAGATTATCAAACCACAAACAATTTAACCAAGCTCAATATCAACAGAGATCAATATCTTCGCATGATTGACGGATTGGTATATGGAGAAGATCCTCGTCAGGGATATTTGGATAAAACCAACTATGTATTTTATCAACCTGAAATGCGATTTGAATACCCAATTCCCAATGGCTGGCAATATCAAAATTCACCTATGGCAGTACAAGCAGCAAATGCCAATGGCGATGCGGCAATTATATTGACAATGTCAGAGAAATCAACTTTTGATGCTGCTGCTTCGGAAATTCTGCAAGCATACGGACTTAAGAATATCACTACACCGACTACAACAAAAATCAATGGCTTAGATGCTTATACATTTACAGCTGAACAAGTTGTAGACCAGCAAACTATTCAGCAAAATGGTGGCCAACAGCCAACAGACGCAGAAATCATGCAGGTATTGTTTACTTTCTACAAGTATGACAACAAAATATATGTTATGCAAGGAATGAGCTCAAAAAAGGACTTTCCTGCTCAAAAGTCTAACTTCTTATACAGCATGAATGGTTTTAAACCTTTGACTGATCCAAAAAGAATTAATGTTATACCTGAGCGTATTAAAATTGTAGCTGTTGCCAATGATGCAACATTAAAAGACATTATGGTACTTTACAAAATTCCGGCAGACCGCTTTGAAGAAGTGTCAATTTTAAACGGCATGCAACAAACTACTTTGGTGAAAAAAGGTATGCTGGTGAAAATGCTGGAGAAAAAGGCGTGAGCAATTACTGCGAACTTTACTTGTTCTATAGTATTGCCAACAATTCATTGGATATCTCACCACGTTCGATATGACGTTTGCTTTAGCTTAATACTGTAACGGATATCTCACTTCGTTCGATACGACGGTGTTTTCTTGCTAACTTTTTTTATTTTGGAAATTGTAATTTGGCTTCGGCTAATTTTTTGTCCACCTTACCTGTAAGAAAATCAAAAAACATTTTGAAATCTGAAGCTAAACTATAGAAGGGATATTGAAAAGTAGCCGGTTTGTTTTTTTCAAATACAAAATGACCTATCCATGCAAAACTGTATCCTAAGAATGGAATGGCTACTATTTTCCATGCTGTAGGTTGTATGAGAGCATAAATAAACATGGCAATCACCAGTGTAGTGCCAACGTAGTGCAACATACGGCAAGTGGGATCTGAATGCTCCGTAAGATAAAAGGGATAAAATTCCTTTAATGATTTGAATCGCTTTTCCATAATTAGACTTTGTCAAATTTATAAAAATTTGAGAAGTCGCTGTGTTATTATTTTCAGCTGATAAAAATCTTATTATACCAAATTAATTGCACTTTTTAAACCACATAGAAGCATAGCATTTTTAATCATAAATAGTTATTTACTGCAAAGAAATACAGTAATCAAGAAGAAAACATAGTATCGCCTTTGGCGATTCCTATATTTTTCTATTCTTACCTTAATATTTGTATGATAAACATTGTTAATGCTAAACAAAATCTTTGCCTCTATTTGGTAAAAACTATAAAACTATACGCACAAGAGGTTACACCACTATATTAATAATTCTGCCTTTTACTAATATCAGTTTTTTCAGTGGCTTACCTTCCATGTATTTCAATACTTGTTCGTCAGCCAGCATGATTTCTTTTACCTGATTTTCATCTGCATCCAAGGAAATTTCAATATTAGCACGGTGTTTGCCATTAATTTGAACCGGGTAAGTGAATGTACTTTCTATCAGATATTTTTCATCATGTTTTGGGAAAGGCTGATTGATGACAAATCCCTCCATTCCTAAATTTGTCCATAGTACTTCAGCCGTATGCGGTGCAAACGGAGCAATTAATTTGTTTAACTCCGTTAATACTGAAACTGAAACTGCCTTGAGTTTTCCAAGATCATTTACAGCAATCATAAAGGTAGAAATACAAGTATTCAAACTCAGATTTTCGATATCCGTATTTATTTTTTTAATGCATTTATGCAGAATTTTTAGTTCATCCGCCGAGGCATCAGTTTCTGCATATTTTTTATTACCCATATCATCAAAAAATAATCGCCAAAACTTGCGCAAGAAGTTAGCTACTCCTGAAATGCCATTGGTGTCCCAAGGTTTTGCCGTATCTATCGGTCCTAAAAACATCTCATACATTCTAAATACATCTGCTCCGTATTCCAGTACCATATCGTCAGGGTTAACTACATTTAAATAGCGTTTCGACATTTTTTCAACTTGCACATCTAAGGAAATAAAATACTGACCGTCTTTTTCTTCCCAACTGATGTCATTCTCAATATCTATGGCTTCAAAACGATTATCTGTTTTAATGAGCTCTGCAAAATTAGTTTTAGAGATTCTGTCATTCGGAGCCAGCATCACCGGAATATGCAGTTTAGCTGGAATATTTTTTATCTGATTTTCTTTTGTCAACAAACTTCTGCCCTGTATCATCCCCTGATTAACCATTTTTTGAAAAGGTTCTTCCGTACTTACTTTTCCGATATCTTTTAAAAATTTATGCCAAAAACGAGAATAAAGTAAATGACCTACGGCATGCTCACTTCCACCAACATACAAATCAACATCTTTCCAGTAATCTTGTATGTTAAAATCAACAAGTTCTTGATCATTATGCGGATCCATATAGCGCAAAAAATACCATGAACTTCCGGCATAACCGGGCATCGTATCAGTTTCCATTTTGCAATCTATACCTTGTTGATGTACCCAATCACCAACAGTAGCTAACGGACTTTCACCCGTACCGGTTGGTTTATAACTTTTTACTTCGGGCAGGGTTACCGGTAAATTATCTACTGTATGAATCAAACCATATTCATCATAATAAACAGGAAAAGGTTCGCCCCAATAACGCTGACGGGAGTATCCGGCATCACGCATTTTATACTGTATTTTTCCATAGCCTGTCCCCTCTTTTTCCATGCGTTTTATCAACGCATCTGTGGCTTCCGCATAGTTCATTCCATTGATAAAACCGGAATTAATATATACGCCTTCTTTAGTCGGGTCAGCCTCTATAGTTATATCCTTTTGAGCATCTAATATCGGAATGACGGGCAAATTATATTTAGCAGCAAAAAGCCAGTCACGCTGATCACCGCTTGGCACCGCCATTACTGCACCTGTACCATATCCAGCCAACACGTAATCTGCTATATAAACCGGCACTTTTTCATTAGTAAATGGATGCAGTACGTAAGCTCCTGTAAATTGCCCGCTTGTTTCCTTTACTTCAGCTTGTCTTTCTATATCAGACTTTGCTCCGGCTTTTAAAATATATGCATCGATAGCTGCTTTATATTCATCCGTTGTAATTTTTTGCACCAATTCATGCTCGGGTGCAATTACTAAAAAAGTCACACCAAAAATAGTGTCCACTCTGGTAGTGAAAACTTCAATTTCAGCATCCTGATTTTCAAGCCGGAAAGACACCATCGCACCTTTGGATTTTCCTATCCAGTTGCGTTGCATTTCTTTCATGGCATCTGTCCAGTCCAGAGTATCCAAGCCGGCCAATAATCGTTCTGCATAAGCGGTGATACGCAAAAACCACTGCGACATTTTTTTCTTTTCTACTGGATGCCCACCCCTTTCGGACACACCGTTTACTATTTCATCATTAGCCAGCACTGTACCCAAAGCCGGACACCAGTTTACCCAAGAATCTTTTTGGTATGCCAGTCGATAATCCATTAAAATTGTTTGCTTTTCGACATCTGAATAGTTTTTCCATTCCTCAGCAGTAAATTTTGGAACTTCAGCATTCGTATATGCTGTATTATTGAAATTACCTTGTTCTTCAAAATGTTTGATTAAAACAGCGATGTCGTAGGCTTGTTGATTTTCATAACAATAAATGGAATTAAATAACTGTAGAAAGATCCATTGTGTCCATTTGTAGTAAGATGGTTCACAGGTAATTACCTCTCTGCTCCAGTCATAGCAAAAGCCTATTTTGCGCAATTGCATACGATAAGTTTCGATATTTTTATCTGTAGTAATTGCAGGATGTTGCCCGGTTTGAATAGCGTATTGTTCTGCAGGCAATCCGAAAGCGTCAAACCCCATAGGATGCAATACGTTAAATCCCTGCATGCGTTTGTAACGTGCAATGATATCAGAAAAGATATAACCCAGCGGATGACCTACGTGCAAACCGGCACCACTAGGATATGGAAACATATCCAAGACATAATACTTAGGTTTGGAAATATCGTTTTCTACTTTGTAAACCGATTTTTCTTTGTTGTCATACTGCCATTTTTGGCGGGCCAGCTCTTCTATTTCGATAAAATTATAAATCATACAACAAAAATAAAAAAAGTAGCATCTACTTGAATTATAGCATTACTAATTTGACAATTAGATAATTAGAGCAGATGATAATGCGCTAATAATTTTATAGTTTTGCAGTCAAATTAATACTTATGTCAAGCTATCCTGTATGCCCGAAATGCAAAAGTGAATATACTTACCCGAGCGATGATTTAATGATTTGTCCGGATTGCTTTTATGAGTGGAATCCGGAAGAAGAAAAAGCAGAAGCAACTTTTCAGGAAGATGTATTAAAAGTAGTAGATGCCAACGGCAATGAGCTTCAAAATGGCGATACGGTTGTTGTTATCAAAGACTTACCTGTGAAAGGTGCAGCCAAGCCGATAAAAGCCGGAACTAAAGTAAAAAACATTAGACTTACAGACGGCGACCATAATATAGATTGCAAAATTGAAGGTTTTGGTGCTATGGCACTCAAATCTATTTTTGTAAAAAAGGCATAGTGACTGTAAAGCTACTAAGCTGTTTTCCATTTAATATTACAACCTAAACTAGGTTTTTGTTTTTCTGCAACAGGCAGCCCTTGCAATAAATTATCCAAGGCAGCTCTGATATCTTTGCCATCCGATGCAATTTCATTTTTAGGTCTTGAATCATCCAGTTGACCGCGATATACACATCTTAAATCAGCATCAAAAATACTGAAATCAGGTGTACAGGCTGCAAAATAGGCTTTAGCCGTATCTTGAGTTTCATCAAACAGATATGGAAACGGGTATGCTTCTTCTTTTGCAGTTTCTTTCATTTTGTCAGGTGCATCATCCGGATAATTTTGCACATCATTTGAAGAAATTGCAATAAATGCTACTCCCTTAGGCAGATAGTCATTTGCCAGCTGCACGATTTGTTTGTTTACATGCTTTACATAAGGACAATGATTACAGATAAACATCACGACAGTTGCAGCATTTCCTTTCAATTGTTGTAAGGAAAGTACTTTATCACTAACCGTGTCTAAAAGTTGAAAGTCAGGTGCTGTATAGCCCAAAGGTATACGCAGAGTTTCTGTTGCAGCCATATTTTTTATTTTAAATGTTGAATGATTAATTTTTAATGGTGATTGATTAGTGCTTGAGGTCAGATAGGTCATTATACTTTTATAAAAAAATCCCTGCATAAATTTTATCCTCTTACTGAATAATACTAATTACTAATTCCTTTCTTCTTAATACTTATTACTTAATACTAATCCTTCCTCCTTATTCTGGCATACAATGCATTTTTTTGTCTTAGCGTAACGAGTGCTTCCATATCCGGTATAAATTGTTCATCTATTTGAAAATCAAAATGCTGCATAAACAGTATCATAACAATTTGCATTTCCTGTAGGGCAAAATTATTGCCTATACACAATCTCGGACCTCCGCCAAACGGAAAATAAGCATATTTGTGTTTTTCTTTTAACGCTGCCGTCTCAAATCGTTCCGGAATAAATTCAAATGGCTTTTCCCAAATATCCTCGCGATGATGAATGACATAAATGGGCATGATAATATTTGTACCCGGTTCAATTTCGTATCCGTTAATGTGGTCAGTTGCTACATTTCTTCTGCCCATAATCCAAGCAGGAGGAAAACATCGCATAGATTCATCAATGACCTTTTTTAAATAATGCAGCCCCCTAATATTTTCCGGAGTTGGCAATTCACCTTTCAATTGCTCATCTATTTCTCGTTGTAAGATGGCTTTCTTTTCAGGATTTTGACCTAAGAGATAAAATGTCCAGGCTAATGCAATTTGTGTTGTTTCATGTCCGGCTACAAAAATAGTCAGAATCTCATCCCGTAGCTGTTTGTTGCTCATCGTTTCCCCTGTTTCTTCATCAACAGCATCCATCAGCATTGACAATAAATCTTCAAAATCGACTTTTGTTTTGCGCCGTCTTTCAATCACATCATAAAATAGCGCATCCATTTCTGCAATAATCTGCTTTTGATGTAAATTGCGCTGCGTAGGTATCCACTCCGGCAACTGCACTAAACTGTCAATGCGTTGTGAAATAATTTCACTGGCTTTCGATACTAAATGATAGATCCGGTCGGTGGTGTTGTCCACTTCATTATAAAACAAAGTATTATTTACCACATTAAGGGTAAGTTTATAGAGTACTTTATTCAAATTAAACAATTGCCCGCTTGCTGCATAGGGTTTCATCTCATCTACAGATTGGCGAGTTTGCTCCAACATATTTTTAAACATCAATGCCAGTTTTTCTTTATGAAAAGCCGGCTGAGCCAATCGACGTTGTCTTTTCCAAAATTCTCCTTCACTTGTCAATAGCCCATTTCCCAAAAACATTTTGATACTGTCATAAGCGAAACTTTTAATGTAATTTTTATTATTATCAACCAGAACATACTTCACCCAATCCGGATCAGACAATACCATCACTTTTCTTGTGGGTACTCTGATTTGATAGATATCACCGAGTTCTTCACGGTTTTTCAATAAAAAATCTATTCTTTCATCCCGTAATTGCAATAGATTTCCAAATAAGATATTCCAAGAGTTGGGATAAGGCAAATCTTGCATTTTTTTATGTGTGATATTATCCATGGATGTAATTGATTTTGAAAGCTAAAAAGGATTTCGGAACTTTAGGCGAAATTAAGATGAAAAAATCACTAAACTTTATCTGGAAATGGTTAAAACGGCTCACGATTGCCTTTTTTATCCTTAGCATAGTATCTGTCATCTTATTTCGTTTTATACCTGTGCCCTGTACACCGCTTATGGTCATAAGAGCTGTTGAACAAATTGCACATGGCGAAATGCCTAAAATTGATAAAGACTGGAAGCGACTCAATAAAATTTCACCAGATATGCCACTTGCAGCAATGGCCGGTGAAGACCAGAAATTTCAAAATCATTTTGGATTTGATGTGGATGCTATGAAAAAAGCAATGAAAAGAAATGAAAGGCTAAAGGCTAAGGGTAAACCCATAAAAGGTGGAAGTACTATCAGCCAGCAATGTGCAAAAAATGTTTTTTTAGTTCCTGCAAGAAGTTATATCCGCAAAGCCTTTGAAGCATATTTCACGTTATTGATTGAAATATTCTGGAGCAAAGACCGCATTATGGAAGTGTATCTGAATGTGATTGAAATGGGTGACGGCATTTACGGCATCCAGGCTGCTGCTAAAAACTATTTTAAAAAAGATGCTAAAGACCTAACTGCTGCCGAATGCGCACAAATTGCAGCGGTGTTGCCTAATCCACGAAAATGGAATGCCGGAAAACCGAATGCTTATGTTTTAAAACGTAAAAACTGGATACTCCGTCAAATGCGAAATCTGCCACAGGAAGAAGAAGACCCTGAAGATGCTGAAAAATAAGTTTTACTAAGTCCTAATCTCATTTGTACATATAGTGCTTTAACGAAAATTTAATTTGACATTTAAACAAACGTTTAATTAACTTTGTGAAATTAAACAATTGTTTAACCATGTCCATTAAGACAACTGACAAGCGGGATGAAATATTAGATACTGCGGAAATTTTATTTGCAGAACAAGGATTTGAGGCCGTTAGTGTCCGTGAAATCAGTAAAGCTGCGGATATTAATATTGCTATGATTTCATATTATTTCGGTTCTAAAGAGAAATTATATGAAGAAGTTGTCAATCGTAAATTAATTTCATTAAGTCAGCTACAGATGCACTTGGATAAATTGCCAACTTATCGTCAGCAATTAATTACTTGTCTTGACATCTTACTTGATAAACTCATAGAAAGAAGAAATTTTCAGAATATCATTTTCCGGGAGATTACAGTCAACCAACGAACTAAAATGTCTGATAAAATTGCAAGCGCTTTACATCAGAACTTTCAATTTATCGCAGATATAATTCAGAAAGGAATAAAAAATAAAGAATTTAAAAAAGTAGACGTAAATCTTACAGTAATGTCTGTTTTTGGAATTTTACGTATGTATGTTACATCCGGTAATATGGCTTGCAGAATTATGGACCTCCATCAATCTGAAGATATATTCAGTACTACTAACAGAAAACGTTTAAAAACACATCTTCACGAAATGCTCACCAACCATTTGATCATTAAAAATTGATTCCATCATAATGAAAAAGCACGCCATTAGTTTATTCTTCCTGTTTGTAACTGTATCTGCATTCGGACAAGAGACAAAAACAATCAGCTTACAAGAAGCCTTTCAGTTAGCAGCACAAAACAGTAAACAAGTAAAACTTGACAGTTTAAAAAAAGAAGCATTATCCATAAAAAAGCAACAGACACAAAATGCCATGTTTCCGGTATTGGGTTTAACTTCTGCTTACACTCGATTGAGTAATAATATTGAACCCTTTAGTATCAGTGTTCCAGGTCTGGGCAGTATGGCTTTAAATCCTCAGATATTAAATCAATTTGTCAACCGCTTTTCAGTTCAGCAACCCATTTTTCAGGGATTGAGAAACTGGAATAATTTAAAGGCAATTAAATTACAAAACACAGCGGCTGATTATGACATACTGAAAGACAATCAAGACTTAAAATGGAATATTGTACAAACCTATTACAATTTATATAAGCTGCAGCAAACATCAAATCTTTTGGATTCTACCATTGCACAAACACAAGTACGTATAAACGATTTAATAAAATTTAAAAAAGAAGGATTGATTTTAAATAATGATGTAATGCGTGCAGAATTGCAAAAAACTAATCTGTTAGTTAGTCTTGCTGATGTGGAAAGCAATATTCAAACACTGAATTACAATTTGAATATCTTATTAGGTATGGATGGCAACACGAAAATAATAGTCACTGATATCCCTGGAATGACAGCTTATTCGGCAATTTCCGGCGATTACAATCAGGCATTTGCTGTTCGCCCTGAATTAAATGCATTAGAATATAAGAACAAAGCAGCTGCATATCAGGTAAAAGCAGCTAAAAGTGCTTATATGCCCACTATAAATTTTATTGGAAACGGTTATTACAACAATCCCAATCAACGTGTATTTCCGCAAGAAAACAAATTTAAGGCAACATGGGATGTGGGGATAAGTGTAAGCTGGAATATCATGCAAGCCTATACGGCAAAAGCTGTTGTAAACGACAGCAAAAATCAGAAATTACAATTGGAAAATGCCATTGCACAAGCTAAAGAAGGCATACAAATGGAAGTAAATGCCAATTTGAAAGCTTATCAGGTGACACAAATGAAAATAGATTTAGCGCAAAAAGCGATTGAACAAGCCACGGAAAACAAACGCATTTTAAATAATCGTTTCAATGCCCAGTTGGCTTTGTTAAATGATGTGTTGGAAGCTGACATTCTTTTGTTGCAAGCGCAAACAACCTTATTAAATGCTCAGGCTGATCAAGCAATTGCCTATTATAAATTACAAAAAAGTTTAGGTGAAATAAAATAAAATGCCATGAAAAGTTTGAAAAAAAAAATGATTCACATGAAGCAAGGGCAATATAAGATAATGGCAATTCTGCTTTTTTATATTTTCATCTTAAATGCATGCAATGCTGATAAAAGTAAAGAAGTAAAACCGATAAGAAAAGATATTGACGAAATCGTATTTGCATCAGGCACATTAGAGTCAGATAATAAGTATAACCTGATGGCTCAAATGGAAGGCACTTTAACTCAATTCAATATCAAAGAAGGAAACGTAGTATCATCCGGTCAAATAGTTGCTTATATCGACAACAAACAAAACAACATCAATACGCAAACTGCGCAAGAGCAGTTAGACATAGCGAAATATAATTTAAGTAATAACGCACCTTTACTTCAACAAATACAAGCCAATATTGATGCCGCAAACGACAAACTGGCTCAGGATGAATTGCAACTTAAACGCTATGAAAATTTATACAATGAAAACAGTGCGACCAAAGCTGAATTGGAAAAATATCAGCTTGCCGTAAAAACATCTAAAGCCGGATTAAATGCATTAAAACAACAATATAAATCAGTACAGCAACAAAGCAAACAGCAATACATTCAGCAGTCTAATGCAGTGAAAGTTTCTCAGACCATTCAAGCTTATAATCAGGTGAAAATTGTAGCACCGGGCAAGGTATATAAAAAAACCAAACAAGTAGGCGATTATGTAAGACGCGGCGATATTATTGCTGTAATTGCCAACGAAGGTCTGCTGTATGCCAAGCTCAATGTAGATGAAAACTCGATAGACAAACTGCGTGTAGGGCAAATAGTTACCATTCAGCTCAATACACAAAAAAATAAAAAGTATCAAGCTGCAATCAGTGAGATTATGCCGCAATTTGATGAACAATCCCAGTCATTTATTGTAAAAGTACAATTTGCAGACAAGCCGGATTTCACTATAAACGGCACACAGCTGGAAGCCAATGTATTGATAGGAGAAAAAAAGAATGCGCTTTTAATACCCAGAAATTACATGACATTTGGCAATAAAGTGCAAGTAAAAGGCAATGACAAACTCGTGACCATTACACCCGGCATCGTTTCTACTGAATATGTGGAAGTACTCAGTGGCATCAGTGAAAATGATATATTAGTACCTGTAAAACCTCAGCGTTAAAATGACTTACAAGCACCCGGTTAACGGAGAAATATCGTACACGTACATTATGAGCAACAAGAAAATGACACTGGTTGCTGCATGGGGGGTTATGCTGGGTATAGCTGTATTTGTTTTTATGAATACCCTAATGGCCGGCTTTGACAAACAATCAGCCGAGTCCTTTTTTAAATCAATTCCACATATTCGGATTTATAAAGACGATGTCATTTCAAAACCGCTAAATAACAATACCAATAAGACTCCGGTCATTATTAATCCGAAAATTGTGCCCGCTAATAATACGATAGATAACCCAAAAGCAGTCATTGATTTATTGAATCATCAGCCTGAAGTAGCCTTTGTTACTCCACAAATTAATGCAGGCATATTTTTCAATAATGCCAAAACACAAATCAGTGGAAAAGCCATAGGCATTTATCCGGATGAAGCAAATAACATGTTCAACATGCAATCTTTTATTGTAGAAGGCAGTATCGATAATTTAAAAAGCAATATCAATGGCATGTTGCTGGGCAGCGGAGTAGCAGAAAAAATGAATGTAAGTGTGGGCGATAATATATCAGTTACCTCATCGGCAGGTATGACTAAAGTTTGCAAAATTGTCGGCATCTTTAAAACGAATAATTCAATTGTGGATAAAACCACGTCTTATATCAACTTAGCTTTCGCACAGCAACTTCTTAAAAAGAACTCAACTTATGTAACAGATATCAATGTCAACCTCATAGACTATAAAACAGCTAAAACGTATGCAAAAAATCTGGAACAACTCACGGGATATAAGTCAGAAGACTGGGAAACTGCAAATGAAACATACATGGCTGCCACACGCATGAGGGCTATTATCATTCGATTTGTTTCTATTTCAATTTTACTCGTAGCCGGATTTGGCATATACAATATTCTCAACATGACTATCATGCAAAAGATAAATGATATTGCCATTTTGAAAGCCATGGGATTCAGTGGTCGTGATGTGATACGCATTTTTGTAGGCCAAGCTTTAATAATAGGTTTACTTGGAATTTTAATTGGCTGCGTAGCCGCAACAATCATGATATCACAAATGCAAAAAGTATATGTAGGCGGTGATATCGGCTACTTCCCTATTTATTTCAATTTGCAAAAATATTTATTGGGAATTGCCTTCGGTTTTTTAGTTACATTTTTTGCAGGATTTATACCCGCACGCAAAGCTGCCAATATAGACCCCGTAGCTATCTTTAGAAAATGACAGATTGAATATGAATATGAATGTTGAATGTTTAATGTTGAATTATAAATTATGAATTATAAATAACTAATGACCAATAACAAATAACTAATAACCAATAACTAATAACTAATAACCAATAACCAATAACTAATAACTAATAACCAATAACTAATAACCAATAACTAATGACCAATAACCAATAACCAATGACCAATATCTGATGCCAAACAAGTCCATTATATTACAAACTCATGCTATCAGCAAATACTTCTATGAACCGGTGAAGTTCAAAGTATTAGATGATATTTCGTTTAATGTTTATAAGGGCGAATTCCTAACTATAATAGGAAAATCCGGCTGTGGAAAATCTACATTACTATATATTTTATCTACGATGGATACCGAATTTGATGGCAATTTGATTATAGACGGTCAAGATATTTCGAGATGGAAACAAGATAAACTGGCAAAAATCAGGAATGAAAAAATCGGTTTTGTCTTTCAGTTCCACTATCTTTTAGGAGAGTTCTCTTGTCTTCGAAATGTCATGATTCCTGCCTTGCGTTTAGGTAAGTATTCTGAACAAGAAATAGAAGCAAAAGCCTATCAAAAACTTGAATTATTAGGATTGAAAGAACAAGCATTAAAACCAGCCAACAAGCTTTCGGGCGGACAGCAACAGCGCGTGGCTATTGCCCGGGCATTAATCAATGAGCCGTTAATAATTATGGGTGATGAACCTACAGGAAACCTTGACAGTCAGAATACCGACAATGTCTTTTCCATTTTCAGAGAACTCACACAAGAATTTGGTCAAACTATTATTGCTGTTACGCATGATACTGATTTTGCAAAATCATCAGACAGAACGATAGAAATGCAAGACGGCAAAATCATTAATCAGGATTATAAATTTGCTTAATTGAAAAAAAGATTTTTAAATACGCATTATAAATTTCAACATGGAAGAACAACAATCTAAAACAAAAAAAATTATTATGCCAATCATTGGTGGCTTATTACTGGTGGCTGCAATAATTTTTGCAGTTAAAAAAATCAGCTATGCCATGCATAATGAGGACACTGACAACTCGCAACTGGAAACAAATATAGTGCCTATGGCGGCACGTATCTCCGGATATGTTGATGCTATTTATGTTATTGAAAATCAACGTGTGCACAAAGGTGATACTTTAGTAAAATTAGATGACCGCGATTTAAAAATCAAACTCAAACAAGCAGAAATCAACTTAAAAAATGCACAAGCAAATGTACATGTCGTAAAAAGCAATGTGCAAACTGCCGATGCATCAGCAGGAGTATCTGCCACATCAATTACAACGGCATTTGCTAATATCGAATCGGCTAAAGCCAATATCGAATCGGCTAAAGTGCGGGCTTGGAATGCTAATGAAAACTTCAAACGCTATCAGCAACTTTTCAATGAGACCTCTGCCACTCAGGCGCAATACGACCAGGCATTAACGGAAAAACAAAGTGCAGAAAAACAAATCCAAATAGCAGAAAAACAATTGGGCATTGCGCAAGCACAATTGAAAGTAGCGCAACAGTCGGCATCAGCTGCTAAAACACAAGCATCAGGCGTGGGAACTCAGATTGAAGTAGCCAATGTAAATATAGAGCAACGTCAGGCAGATGTTGATTTTGCAAAATTGCAATTGTCATACGCCTATATCACTGCTCCGAGTGATGGATATATTTCTAAAAAAGGAATACAAGTGGGACAGCTGGTTAATCCCGGACAAAACCTGATGAGTGTTGTAGATGATAACCAGCTTTGGGTAACCGCTAATTTTAAGGAAACTCAAATTGAAGATATGAAAATCGGGCAGACAGTTGAAATTGATGTTGATGCATATCCAAATCATGTTTTCACAGGAAAAATAGAATCCATACAAGCTGCTACCGGCTCAAAATTTTCATTATTGCCTGCTGATAATGCTACCGGAAATTTTGTAAAAGTAGTACAACGCATACCTGTCCGTATCACGATTAACGATGATAAGAAT
The DNA here is from genome assembly GCA_964584555.1 of uncultured Chitinophagales bacterium. Classification (GTDB taxonomy): domain Bacteria; phylum Bacteroidota; class Bacteroidia; order Chitinophagales; family JADIYW01; genus JADJSS01. The sequence goes on along the minus strand of CAZPBT010000002.1, from coordinate 151 downwards.
GACAATTACTTCTTGAGAGCCGGGATGAATGTAACAGTAAAAGTGAAAGTGAAATAAATTCTTATTTTAAGCTATTTCTGTGAATTCAGAATAATAAAAAACAGATTGAATTCTCACTTTCTGCATTAGTTTACTAAACATATGGTATAAT
>CAZPBT010000001.1:16415-46060 GCA_964584555.1 uncultured Chitinophagales bacterium | reverse complement strand
CAACCTCAGCGTAGACACCGGAGCTTATACCACCAAATTGCAGTTGTACCGCAACTATTATACTACAACTCCGGCACAATTTGTACGCACACATGCTACTTACGGAAATATAGATACACTTCTTTTTGCCTTGCATCCTATCCCCGGCATTCACGATGTACAAGTTGATTTAATCAACAACTGGTTTACGAGAATGGGACAGCAAAATTCTTACAGTGCAACAATAAAAAATATGGGTACTACTGTAGCTAACGGCATGCTGAAACTAGTACTTGATCATCGCTTGCTAAATGTAAGCAGTACTCCTCCCTTTAACAGCAGAAATGGTGATACGTTAAGTTGGAATGTGGTCAATGTGCAGCCAAATGTTTCTGCAACGGTTACTGTTTCATTTACAGGTGCCACGCCTCCTGATTTGAATGCAGGCGACACACTTTTTTCTCGTTTGTATTATGAAAGTGATTCGATAGATCTCACCCCGATAGATAATTCTTCATCAGTAAGTGAAATCATACGTGCATCTTACGACCCGAATGAAAAGTCTATTTTATCAGGAGAAAAGCTTACACCTGCACAAGTGGCAAACGGCAACTATATATCGTACATCGTGCATTTCCAAAATACTGGCAATGATACAGCCTTCACGGTAGTGGTATTAGATACTTTGAGTACAAATGTTGATATGAACTCATTGCAAGTTACCCGTGCATCGCATCCTTATACCTTAGACATCATCAATGGGCATATACTTAAATTTACCTTTCGCAATATCCGCTTGTCCTACAATACCAATATTACCAGCAGCACCGGTTATGTAGCTTATAAAATAAAACCACTCAGCAGTTTGTCTGCGGGAAGTGTAGTCAATAATACGGCACAAATCTTTTTTGATTACAACCAACCCATATCCACAAGCACCGTGCAGACTCAAATTTATCTGATATCTGCTGTGCAACAGCAACATTCGCAAAGTGGAAACTTGCAGCTTTATCCCAATCCGAACAATGGTAATTTTAGCTTGAATTATGACAATAAAGGTGCAGCAAATTTGTATCTTCAAGTACTCGATGTAAGCGGAAAAACAGTGCTGGAAAAACAAGTAGCTCATCAGGATAAATCGGAAATAAAATTGAATTTATCCGGTTTGCAAAAAGGCATTTACTGGATAAAACTGACCGACCGCAATGAATTTTATACAAAAGCTGTGCTAATACAATAATGAAAAAAAAGAGTTCGGTACTACTACTTTTATTTTGCTGCATAATTAATGCATTCGCTCAGGAATTGCTTTGGAATAAATGCAATAATTATGCATTTGGGAATAATGTAGTAGAAAATGACAATGGCAGGATTTATATTTTTTCATCTGCGGATTCAGTTGGGTTTTACAATTCAGATGCATATAATCGAATAGCAGTCTATGACAGTTCATTGCAAGCTATAGAAGAATTTCAATTGCCTGCCAATACGTATGCATTAAACTTTACTGAAACGGATAATTCATATTTTGTTTATACTACACTGAATGATTCAACTCAGCTAATCAAGAAATATAATGAAAGTCATCAGCTAATTTGGGTATCCGATACATTAAACCTGATGTTTTTATTTAAACCTGATTTTAAAAAACTAAAGAATGGTAATCTATTAATAAGCGATTACTTGATTACTAATTCTAAAACGATTTGCCTCAGTTCAACCGGAAAATATTTGTGGGGATCAGCATTCTCAACGGAATATATAATGCCATTTCAACTTTTTCTGCAATACAAATTTAATTTGAATATTACGGAGGATGATAGCGGTACTATTATGCTGGTAAATGAATTTTATTATTTGAAAGATGAGTTTTTTGATACATATAGTTTTATTACCGAACGAAGATCAATCGACTCCTTTGGTCAAGTTCATCAAATGGATACTTCGTATGCTTTTTCTCGCTCTCCATCCGATATGGATTATTATTTTGGTGCTTCTGTCCGTTTCTATACTCAGAACCAAACTAAGTTTTACCCTGAATTTTACAGTGATACCTTCTATTCAAGAAAGCTCATTTACAGACTCAGTGATGTACATTTAAATACGATTCATCAAGATACAATTTATAATAATCTCGGACTTTTCCAAGAAAATTATACACAGACCATTACAGATTCAACATGTTTTCTCTTTGTAACGATGTATCAGAATTTTGCAGATTCCAATCAGCTGTGGCGTGGTTTATTGAAAATCCAAATAAAAGATTTATACGGAAATTCTCGATTCAATTATATCATTCCGGATACGATAGAGCTTCATGCATATAACGGCATCATACATCAATTTAATGACAATACTTTTCTTGTAGAAATCAGAGATAATGCCTCTAAAAAAATTCACCAATACTATATCGATAATTTTTTGCTCAAGTGGCATGTGGCAAGAGCTGATACATTTACGAAAAATGATACAATGCTTTATGAAACACTAAGTTTTCCTGTTGCTTATAATGAACCTGTCTTTTCAAATCCGATATCAAAATGGAATAATAAAAATGCAGATTACTACACTTTTACCAACTATTCCGCAATAGACAACGGCTCATTAAACAGCTACAGACTAAATAGAATAAATTTGTATAACGGTCAACGTGAAACAATAGCAGTAATGGATAGTTTCAGTCATGACTTTTATGGCTATGATAATCCAACTAATACAATATATGCCATTAATTATTACAGGATATTGCCCAACAAAGATTTATTTATTTCCGCTATTTCCGCTAAAGCATGTCATCAGGGATATCCTAATTCCTATTTAGCTTATTATGGAAATATAATAACCTCAATAAAACAGCAACAACATTCGCAAAGTGGAAACTTGCAGCTTTATCCCAATCCGAACAATGGTAATTTTAGCTTGAATTATGACAATAAAGGTGCAGCAAATTTGTATCTTCAAGTACTCGATGTAAGCGGAAAAACAGTGCTGGAAAAACAAGTAGCTCATCAGGATAAATCGGAAATAAAATTGAATTTATCCGGTTTGCAAAAAGGCATTTACTGGATAAAACTGACCGACCGCAATGAATTTTATACAAAAGCCTTGATTATACAATAAACATCAATGTCGTAAAATTAGCCGGCTATAGAAATAGTTGATTTTACATTTTATCCTCGCCATCATCAAGCGGAGGAATAAATGGAGGTGGATCTGAAAATAAATAAAATCGACTATTTTGGATATTCGGTATGAAATCATATTTAACTTAACGACATTGAAATAAACATTCATTTTTTACTAAAACATCAAATTGCTGTACAGACTATAATGGCAAGCTCATTTTTTTTATTTTTGTTAAAGATTATGAGTATCAAAATTACATTTCCGGATGGCGCAGTGCGTGAGTTCGACCAGGGTGTGTCGGCATTAGACATTGCAGGCAAGCTGAGCAACAGTCTGCCTAAAAAAGTGATTGCAGCAAAAGTAAACAATGAAGTGATAGACGCTACCCGCGCTATAAACACGGATGCCACGTTACAATTATTGACGTGGAATGATACGGACGGAAAAGAAACATTTTGGCATTCATCTGCTCACTTGATGGCAGAAGCCTTGGAATTGCTTTATCCGGGTACAAAATTCGGGATTGGTCCTGCTATAGAAAACGGCTTTTATTACGATGTAGATTTTGGCGATAAAACAGTATCCGTAAATGATCTGGCGGCGATAGAAAAAAAGATGATGGAACTGGCGCAGCAAAAATACGAGTATAAGCGTTATGATATTTCAAAAGAAAATGCCCTGAAATATTTTGGTGAGAAAGGAGATGAGTATAAACTGGAACTGATAGAAGGATTAAAAGATGGGGAGATTACATTTTATACCGTTGGAGAATTTACCGATTTATGTCGCGGGCCACATATTCCGAATACAGGCATTATAAAAGCCATAAAACTGATGAAAGTGGCCGGTGCCTACTGGCGAGGAGATGAAAAGCGCAAACAGCTTACCCGAATATATGGTATTACTTTTCCAAATCAGCAGGAATTAGACGAATACCTGAAAATGCTGGAAGAAGCAGAAAAACGCGATCACAGAAAAATTGGACAGCAACTTCAGATATTTACTTTTGACGATGAAGTAGGACCGGGACTACCTTTATGGATGCCAAATGGAGCATTTTTAATTGAGAAAATTGAAGAGCTGGCAAAAAAAACAGAGGAAGAAGCAGGATATATGCGTGTGCGCACACCACATATTGCAAAAGAGAGTCTATATTACAGAAGCGGACACTTGCCTTACTATGCAGAATCCATGTTTCCGCCTATGGAATTAGATAATGTAAAATATTATCTGAAAGCCATGAATTGCCCGCATCATCATAAGATATTTGGTGCTATGCCAAAATCGTATAAAGATTTACCTATAAGATTGGCAGAATATGGTACTTGTTATCGTTATGAAGATTCTGGTAGCTTGTTTGGATTAATGAGAGTACGTTCCTTACAAATGAATGATGCTCATATTTACTGCACAAAGGAACAATTTGAACAAGAGTTCAGAGCCGTAAATGATATGTATTTAAAATATTTCAAGATATTTGGCATAGACAAATACAAAATGAGATTAAGCAAACATGAGCCGTCCAAACTTGGTCAAAAGTATATTGATGAGCCGGAATTGTGGATAGAAACAGAGAAAATGGTGCGTGATGTCTTAGTTGCTGCAAATATTCCGTTTGATGAAGTTCCTGATGAAGCGGCATTTTATGGGCCTAAAATAGATATTCAAATTTATTCAGCTATTGGCAGAGAATTTACACTGGCAACCAATCAGGTAGATTTTGCTCAAGGCAAGCGTTTTGATTTGAAATATACCAATGCACAAAATCAAGATGAATATCCTATTATTATTCATCGTGCACCTTTAAGTACACATGAGCGTTTTATAGGTTTCTTGATTGAACATTATGCAGGCAATTTTCCATTATGGCTCGCTCCTAAACAAATTTCTATTTTACCTATTTCGGATAAATTTGCCGAGTATGCCGAACAAATAAGCCAAGCATTACAACAAAAAGAATTCAGAACCAATGTGGACTTGCGCAGCGAGAAAATCGGCAAAAAAATACGCGATGCTGAGATGATGAAAATACCGTATATGCTCGTTATAGGTGAAAAAGAAGTAGAAAATAAGCAAATATCAGCAAGAAAACACGGCAAAGGCGACATAGGCACTTTTACAATTGAAGATTTTATACTATTATTGCAGAAAGAATTGGCAGAATAAGCACATTTTCAAATTAACAAATTTTCAAATTAACAAATTAACTTGATACCTAGAAGAAAAGTATTCGTTCCGCGTAAAAAAGAAACGGAACACCGATTAAACAAAGACATCCGTGTACCGGAAGTTCGTCTTGTGGGAGAAAACGTAGAAGTAGGTGTATACCCTACTGAGCGTGCACTTGAAATGGCAAAAGAACAGGAACTGGATTTGGTGGAAATTTCACCGAATGCCGTACCGCCGGTTTGCCGTATTGTTGACTACAACAAATTCCTTTACGACAAAAAGAAAAAGGAAAAAGAAATTAAAGCCAAGCAGAAAAAAACGGAAGTGAAAGAAATTCGCTTCACTCCGAATACCGATGACCATGATTTGGATTTTAAGAAAAAACATGCCATCAAATTTTTGCAGGAAGGCTCTAAAGTGAAAATCTATGTGCAATTCCGTGGTCGTGCTATACAATTCAAAGACCGCGGGGAATTAGTACTCCTGCAATTTGCTGATGCACTCAAAGAATATGGCGCATTAGAAGCTATGCCTAATCTTGAAGGTAAAAAGATGACTGCATTTATAGCCCCTAAGAAAAAATAAAGGCTGTATTATAATTCATTAAAGCTGATTAATTCAGATTTCTTTTATCACAAAACCTAAGGATACTAAATCATCCCAGTATTTGGGATATGATTTACTGACTACTTCGGGATGTTCTATTTTTATTCTTCCAGTTTTTAAACACAATGGAGCAAAAGCCATAGCCATTCGGTGGTCTTCATACGTTTTTACTACATAATCCGGATGTTGCAGCAGTGACATACTCGGCTCTAGTTGCCAGTAATTTTCGCCTTTTTCAAGAAGTGTTCCCATGCCCAGTGCACATAATTCAGCGTGGAGAGCCGCTATGCGGTCTGTTTCTTTTATGCGTAAAGTTTGCAAACCTGAGCAGTTGACAGTCGATTTACTTGCTGCAGCATAAGTAAGTACTGTTTGTGCCAAATCGGGAAATTCCAAAAAATTTATGCTCATTTCGCTCGGAAAGTCAGCTTTTATTTTAATTAACCTTATGCTGTTTTCATTAAATTGAGTTTGGATGCCAAAATCTTCACCGATTTTTGCAATGACCGCATCTCCCTGTATTTGTTGATTAGTTAGGCCTCTCAGTTCTATTTCAGCTTCTTGAGATAAGATGGCTATCTCATAAAAGTAAGAAGCTGCACTCCAGTCTGCTTCAACAAAATAGGGTCGAGGCTGATAGTTTCCGGAAAAAACAGTTATTACGTTTTCATCCATTTTAGTTTCTATGCCAAAATATTCCATGAGTTTCAAGGTCATTTTAATATATGGCAATGATACAATAGTACCTGTTAAGGTAAGTTGTAAGCCTTCTTCCAGCACTGGTGCAATTAGCAATAAAGCCGTTATGTATTGTGATGAAGTATTGGCGGGCAATTCGATTTTACCGCCTTTCAACTGCCTGCCTTTTATACGCAGGGGAGGAAAATGCTCCTGACCCACGTATTCGATGTCGGCACCAAGCAAGCGTAGGGCATCCACTAAGATTTTTATGGGTCGTTGTTGCATTCTTTCGCTGCCTGTCAATATAATCTCTCTTCCTTTTTGCGTAGCAAAATAAGCGGTTAGAAATCTGAAAGTAGTACCACCTGCACCAGCGTCAAGTATCTCTGTATTGCTTTGCAGTAATTGTTGCATGACTACGGTGTCGTCAGCATTTGATAAATTTTGTATGTCAATTAGATTATTGCATAAGGCATTAATCAGTAATACACGATTGCTGATACTTTTGGAACCATTGAGCTGTATGCTGCCATGAACGGTTAGCGTGGGAGGTGGTTGAACAAGATAAATCAAAATGTTAGACGGCTATTCGGTTGCAGCATTATTACTGACAAATTTCTTTTTGTTTTTTAGCCAGTAAATGCCAAGCAACGCTATGGTGATAAATGGAAAAAATAATAAAAGTAGAATTCCCTTGTTCAGGCTTTTGGCATATCCCGAATTCTCGGCAGTCACTTTGCACATAGCACATTGTGCTTCTGTGTTAAATGTTATTAGCCATAACAAGCAAATTAAAAATATGCGCTTAACGGTTAGCCATTTCATGCAATAAAGATAAAAAATAATCAACACACTTCCCTATATTATTATTAAAGTAAAATTAAATATACTAAAAATCCAGTTTAATATTGCGGGCTGATTTTAATCTTTTATAACTTACACTGTTGAATTAAATGTCTAATTTTCTGTTCATGTTTGCCACTTTGCTTTTGAAATATCAAAATAAAATACTTTATATATTTATAATAATTATTTTATTTGCATTTTATGATATTTGCTTCCCGGTAAAAACGCAACGCGAATATTCTACAATCATTGAAGCTAAAGATGGCACTGTGCTTTCCACATTTTTGACGAATGACGACAAATGGCGACTTTATACAAAATTAGATGAAATCACACCCACTTTGCAAAAGGCATTCATCGAAAAAGAAGACAAATATTTTTATTGGCATTTCGGAATAAACCCGGTTGCAGTAATAAGAGCATTTGTCAATAATACGATAAAGCATCGACGCACATCCGGAGCCTCTACTATCACCATGCAAGTAGCCCGCATGCTGCAACCTAAAGATAGAACTGTGTTTTCTAAAATCAGAGAGATGCTGTGTGCCATGCAGTTGGAATGGAATTTTTCTAAAAAAGAAATACTGCAATTGTATCTCAATTTAGTGCCGTATGGCAGCAATATAGAAGGTGTAAAATCTGCATCATTTATCTACTTCGGAAAAGCTCCTTCGCAGCTGAGCCTGGCGGAAGTTACCGTATTGACTATCATTCCCAACCGACCAACTTCGTTAAGACTGGGAAAAAATAATGCGTATATCACGGAGGAGCGCAATAAGTGGTTGAAAAGATTCAAAAAAGATAGAGTTTTTAAGGATGAAATCATTAACGATGCACTTGAAGAACCGCTATTGGCATATCGGAGAGATGCACCGAAATTCGCACCTCATTTTTCATTACGCCTGAAACGTGCCAATCCCAATATACCCATACTGGCTACAAATATCAATTATAATATGCAACTTGAAACGGAAGAGTTAGTAGGTAATTATGCAAAGATTTTACAAAATAAATCAATCAATAACTGTGCTGTGATGATAGTTGACAATCAGCAACATGAACTTGTCGCTTATATCGGCTCTCCCGATTTTTATAATAGCAGTATAAAAGGTCAGGTGGATGGTGTGAGGGCAATTCGTTCGCCGGGTTCTACATTAAAACCACTCATTTATGGTATTTCTTTCGATAAAGGTATTTACACACCTCGCTCAGTTATTACAGATGTTCCCTTAAATTTTGACGGATACAGTCCGGAAAATTATGATCAGCATTTTCATGGCAAAATTGCCTTGAGTGATGCCTTGGCGCAGTCATTTAATGTGCCAGCCGTGAAAGTATTACACGATATCGGAGTAAATACGATGGTCAATTTTTTAGATGCTCTCGATTTTAAACAAATACAAAAAGACAAATCAAAATTAGGATTGAGTTTGGCATTAGGCGGCTGTGGGGTGAGCTTGGAAGAAATGATAAATTTGTACAGCTCATTTGCCAATAACGGAAAATATACTCCACCCAAAATGCTGCAAAAACAACGTGATAAAAATCCTATTGACATCCTTTCTCCCGAAGCAAATTATATGGTGGCACAAATATTGACACAGTTGCGAAGAAGTGATTTGCCGAACAATGCAGAAAATGTAGTGAACTTGCCGAAGATAGCATGGAAAACCGGGACATCTTACGGAAGGAGAGATGCCTGGAGTATAGGATTCAATAATCAATATACTGTAGGAGTGTGGTGTGGTAATTTTGACGGCACGGGTGTGCCCGATTTGAATGGAGCAGATATTGCAACACCATTGTTATTGCAAATCTTTAATACCATAAGTAAGAATACTGCGCAAGATTGGTTCAAGCGTCCGAAGGGACTGCAATTCAGGTGGGTTTGTGCAGAGACTGGAAACTTACCTGAACATTATTGTAAGAATAAAATTATGGCATTATATATTCCCGGGAAAAGCCCGAATAAAAAATGCGAACACTTGAAAAAAGTATGGGTAAATGCTGATAGTACCATGAGCTATTGCAGTGCGTGTTTACCTCCTGATAATTATGTCGAAAAATATTACCCCAATTACCCGCCCGAATTATTGCAATACTACGAAAACAGCAATTTGCCATTCCAAAAAATACCTAAACACAATCCACTTTGTTCACGCATACAGCAAAGCCAGGAACCCAAAATTTACAGTCCTACTAACAGCATGGTATATTATCTCAATAAGCAAGAAAAACAGCAGTTACAGTTGAGTTGTCAGGCTGCAATAGATGTCGAGAAAATATCGTGGTATGTCAATAATCAGTTTATTCAGACAACAGTTAAAAGCACACCGGTATTTATACATCCGCCATTAGGCAAAGTAAAAATTTCATGTACAGATGATAAAGGAAGAAATACAGATATTTGGGTAGAGGTAAAAGAGATGTAATTTACTTTTCCATTTTGTATAAAATATCATTTGCTTTTAAAAGATACAATCCTGATGGTTGATTGCTTAAGTCTATCGGAAGTGATGTAATGCCATTTTGCATAAATGCCTGATTGCTGTAAACTAAAGCTCCGAGTGTATTATAAATTTTGATGTCAACATTTTTATTTTCAAGTGTATAATAATCCAACATAAACAAGCCGTTTGTAGCCGGATTGGGATTGACATATACTATATCTTTCTTTGGCAAAACATTTGGCGAATGTTGTAAATTGACTTGCAAAACGTTGGAATAATTAAAGGTAGAGTCTGCAGAAACCATCTTAAGACGGTAATAGTTAATACCGCTTTGAGGTTGTAAATGATAAAAATAATAATTGCTCGGGTTTTGAGCATTGCCTTTTGCGTCAACAATGCCAATCGGCTGAAAATGGCTACCATCGGCCGACCACTCTATGCCAAAATAAGAAGATGCATATTCTGTTTGAGTTTGCCAGGTGAGTATAACGATTCCCGAATCCGTTAAATTTGCTCTGAAATCAACTAATTCTATTGGCAAAAGTTGAGTTTTAGTGATGATAAAAGAATCGCGCAAACAATTGTATGCATCGGTAAGCGTCAGCGTGTCCGTATCAATTACGTCGGGTGATACTTTACGCGGATTTGAAGTACTGCCGTCATTCCAGATATAATTGCCTATCCAGGAAGAGTTCAAGAGAAGACTGTCATTCAGATGTATGGTGTAGGTTGATTTTTTATTGACCTCTTTCATCATCGTAAACTGATCTCGCACTATACCGTCATTACATAGCCATTTCACATCCAGTCTGTTTGCATTTACATCAATAATCAAACCACCGCCTTGTGCGTTATTGGAATAATACATAGCATTGTGTGGCCATCCGGCAGCTTGACCTCCCAATTGTCCGGAAGAACCCGCAACTACATAGACTGTTCCTGTTTTCTGAGGTAAGTTTTTAAGATAAGGGCAAGAATTGGTACTACCATCATATTTTGCAGAGGATGCATTATTAAAAGCATGTGTTGACAGGTTAAAAGATGCTTCATTTCCATAATGCCCGTTAAGTAAGTAACTCCGTTCGTAAACATGACTATGGCCACATAAAATTAAATCGACACCCATTCGTTCTAAGATGCGGATAAAATTAGTCCGTATGGCAATTAAATCGGTTTCAGTTTCAGAAGTGTGCGAGCCAAGCGTATAGGGCGGGTGATGCCAGTAGGCAACAGTCCATGTTTGTGTATTGGCTGCTAAATCATTTTTTACCCATAATGCCTGAGGACCTAAAGTATCCCAAATTCGGTAGGCATTTGCTTCTTTTCCATAAGAATCCAAAGCTAAAAAATGGACATTGGCATAATCAAAAGAATAGAAGGCTTCAGTTCCGGAAGCAATGCCGCCGGCTTCGCCGGCGGCCGGCAAAGTAAACATATCATAATAAGGAATGGCATGGTCATTTTGACGAGTTGCATTGTTGGCATAGTCATGATTGCCGGGAGCAGGCCACAATATGACATTGCGCAAAACCGAATCCTGATATTGCGGAAAAAAGTTAGTGGTATATTCAGCATCATATCCCGCATTATATGCATTATCACCTAGCAGCAACATGCCATCTGCCGTTTTACTACCCATATAATTCATGTATGCATTGCGCACATTAATCTGATTGGAAGAATTATTGCCACAATCACCGATTGCCCAAAAAGTAAAAGGCTTTATGCTGCCTTTTATGGGCAGTGTTTGGAAAAAATACTTATTGCCGGAGTAATGTGTCTGAACAGAAGGATTTGAATTTCCGATTGAATAATAATACTTCGTATCCGCAGTTAGTCCGGTGATGAGGACGTCGTGTTCCGTAACTAATGTATTATCTGTAACATTAGAAGTAAGCGTACCGGTAACTGTGCCAAAATTTACGACAGAATTTGCCGGAATATTAGTTCGCCATCTTATATGTACCGATTGTTGTGTGGCTAAATTGAGATAGGGACCTCTACTCACAGATGCGTTATTTTCATTGGCAATTAATTCCAAATCGAAGGAAATATCAGAGGATGATGCAGCACTCTGATGAATTTCAGCTGCAATTGTATGCGTTCCTGTTGGCAGTTGTGCTAGAGTAAGTGATGTTGTTTGAGGTGTGTTGCCGTCGTCCGTACATGCTGCAGAGGCTAATGTGCTGAACAAAATAGTGCCACCGGGCATATTATTCCTGTAAATCTCAACACCATCTAAATAAATGACCACACCGTCATCCCTTCTTACATTAAGGGTATAATTAATAAATGTGGAGGTAGTGCCAATTGCAAATGTCTTTCTGAAATAAGATGTGATAAATTTAGTAGTGCATGTGTTTACTGGTGTGCAGCCTGCATTTAGTATCGTCGATTCATCCCCATCTCCATAACCCAGCTGACCATTTCCGCTTAACCAAGCTGCATCGTTAAATGAAGTGCCAAACCATGCAGTTCCCTGATCACTGCCATCATCCAGATATTTCCATGAAGAGCCATATGAGATTATGCTTACATTAGCAAATGTATTTAGTTGAAAAAACAAAAGGAGCAGTATGTAAAAATTGCGCATCGTTATGTGGTATAAAATTATCACTTTTTTATAATCTTTGCTTGATTCTAAGAGATTTAAATAAAAGGATTTATTACTATTTATAATTTTTGAGCGTATTATTCTCGCATTTTCTTGAATGTGTAAGTCTAATTATTTATTTTACCGTTCAATTTTTAAATTTTGATTAGAAGACCATTACTATCCTTATTGATTTTGTTGCTGGGCTTACAGCATGTGGTTAGCATGTCCGCCTTTGAAAAATTAAAAAATAAAAAAGAAAAGCGTAAGCAACAGCAGATACAAATTCCCTTATATAAACAAGCGGCTTACACCCTGATTAAAGATACTGTATATATTAATCAGCAAGTAAATGTTCACGAGGACACTTTATTCAACAGCAATTTTAAACTAAAAAAAATAGTCAGCAAGTATGATTTAATTCCGGATACTACCTGGCAAAACGAATATGCTTATGCCGTTCACTTCGATACGATTTTTTATCACGATTATATCCCCGAAGACCCCGCTTATGGCTATACGGGAAGAATAAAACTCAATAAACCTTACAAGTTTTTTCGCTGGTCTGATGTGTTGAATAAACCTCGTGTGGGCATGGTGGCAGGTTTACAAGGCGGTTTGTATGCTATTGCAAATGTATGGTGGAGCAGTGCTTGGTATTCTAAATACGACAGAGAAAAATTCCATTTTTTCAATGACTGGAACGAATGGAACGGCATGGATAAAGTTGCCCATGCCAACAATTGCTATTTTGAATCTAAATGGACGTATGACTTATTCAGATGGGCAGGGGTAAAAGAAAAACATGCTATCTGGATTGGCATGCTCACCGGCAATATGTGGCAATTATCCATTGAGGTGAATGACGGTTTTCAAAAAAAATGGGGTTTTTCTTGGGGTGATATGGCTATGAATGTCAGTGGTAGTTTATTGTTTGGCATACAGCAATATTTATGGCATGATCAACGAATTCAAATGAAAATTTCTGCGTTTCCATATAACTACAAGCAATATGATGATCCTGATATTACGGCAAGAGCCAATAAACTTTATGGCACATCTTTTACCGAAATTCTGCTGAAAGATTATAATGCCATGACGTTTTGGTTGAGTGTGAGTCCGGGGTCTTTTATAAAAAATCCTAAATCAAAATTTCCTAAGTGCATACAAGTTTCATTTGGTTATGGTGCCGGTGGCATGCTGGGAGGCAGAAAAAATATTTGGTCAAGTAAAGATTTAGGTGGTGATGAAACCATTACAACCATTGACCCTGCGGATTTGGTGGACAGAACGAATATACAGCGAATGCACCGTTTCTATTTATCAATGGATTTAGACTGGACGAAATTGCCTGTTAAACGCCATTGGGCACAAGGCATCATGAAAGTCCTGAATATCATTAAACTTCCTTTCCCTGCTATCGAATTTAATGATAATAAAAACGGCAGCAAAGTTGCCTGGCATTGGCTCAAGTTTTAAAACAGATTTATTTGAAATCATGTTAATATATTATTCTTGCCGTCAAAAAAATCCAGCAGGGAACAAAACATTTTTAACTTTGTAAAAAAATTGGATTTAGAAATTAATAAAGTGTAAGAGATATGTTTATTCCTTATGAAAATTTGCCACCCACAGCCAAAGTATGGATATATGCTTCAGAACGCCCGTTCTCTGCTACAGAAGTCACGGAAATTGACAACAAACTCCATGCTTTTGTAGATAACTGGCAATCGCACCAGATGCCGGTAAGGGGATATGGTAAAGTTCTGGAAAATCAGTTTATTGTCTTATTGGCTGATGATTCGCAAATTGCGGTAGGCGGTTGTTCAATTGACAGCTCTATGCAGGTTATCCGGGATATTGCTGCTGTTTACCAAACAGATTTATTTGACAGGATGCGTGTTTATTATAAGAATACAGCTGACCAAATAGTATTTTGTACCATTCAAGAGTTGAAGTCAAAAGTACAACAAGGTGAAATTACTCAAGAAACGATTGTATTTAATCCGGCCATTGCAGTTAAAGCTAATCTCGATCTCAACTGGCAGGCACCATTTAGTCAGTCACAATGGTATAAATTAGTATAGTTTATCTCATCTTGCTCCATGAATTTTGATTTGTCAAAGACAAAAATTTGATAAAATCCTGCACTTGCTTTTCGTAGAATAATTGTTTATTTTTATCATGCTAAATACAACTTCTAACTATTTAAAGATGTTTAAAACTAAAATCAACTATTGCTGTTTTTTTCTGGCAATAATAATTATTGCATCATGTGCACGTCCGTACAGAAAAGTAAATATGGAAAGCATCCCTTTTGTCAATTATAAAGACGATGCTAAAATCCGTTATTCTATTCGTCAGGGGGTATTCTATAATTTCAAAGATTATTATTATGCCCGAAAAGAATTGAAGAATGATTATAATCTGATTGCTTTCAGTATTGTCAATAAATCAGAACTCCCGATAAATATCAGTGAGTTGACATTCATGTGCGGTGCTTCGGTAATTATGCAGCCAACGCGAATGGCAGATATTTATAGTGTGCTGAAACAAAGAGCAGGACTATACTGGCTTTATAGTGCAGGAGTTGCAGTATATCCTAAGCCTGCAGTTATGACCATTAATGTTGGTGGTACACCTACACAAATTAACAAACCGGACGATCCTAAAAAGTTAATCAAAAACGGAAAACAATTTATTCCGATTCCATTTGGTGTTGTTTTCGGTGCAGCAAACTTCGGAATTGCATATCGTGCCAATAAAAAATTAAAATCCCAGCTTGAACTATTCGACCTGTCCAACAAAATTATTCAACCTGGTGATAGCATAAAAGGATGGTTGCCGTTTAGAAATGTTGCTAACTGTGGCGATATATTTATTTCGGTTAAAGAATAATTCGTATTTCTTTAATTTAATATTTGTTTTTTAATGCTTGTCATAAGCCTTTCAAAATTTTTGTATCTTTAGCCCATGCAAATTTTCGACAATATCTTGCAAACTATAGGCAATACGCCAATCGTTAAACTGAATAAAATTACAGCTCATATTCCGGCATTGGTAGGGGTGAAAGTAGAATACGGCAATCCGGGAAATTCTATCAAAGACCGCATGGCGGTAAAGATGATTGAAGATGCTGAAAAAGATGGCAGACTGCAACCCGGAGGTACGATTATTGAATGCACCAGTGGAAATACAGGAATGGGCTTGGCTATTGCTGCATGCGTAAAGGGTTATCATTGCGTATTTACTACTACAGATAAACAATCACCTGAAAAATTTGATATTCTCCGAGCATTAGGGGCTGAAGTAATTGTCTGTCCGACAAGTGTAGAACCCGAAGATGAACGTTCTTATTATTCAGTGGCAGCCCGTTTGGCAAAAGAAATTCCCAACTCTGTCTGGATGAACCAATACGATAATTTGTCTAACAGAACTGCACATTATGAGAGTACAGGTCCTGAAATCTGGCGACAAACAGACGGAAAAATAACGCATTTTGTTGTAGGCATTGGTACCGGTGGTACTATTACGGGCACAAGCAAATATTTAAAAGAACAAAATCCTGCCATCAAATCTTGGGGAATCGACACCTATGGTTCAATATTGAAACAATTTCATGAAACCGGAAAATATGATGCAAATGAAATCCACAGTTATATTACCGAAGGTATTGGCGAAGATTTTATCCCGAAAAATTATGATTTCAGTTTAATTGATTATATCGAAAAAGTAACGGATAAAGATGCAGCACTGATGCAGCGCCGCTTAGCCCGTGAAGAAGGTTTGTTTTTGGGTAATTCTGCAGGATCTGCCGTACAAGGTTTATTACAATTGCATGAGAAATTTCCATTGACAAAAGATGATGTAGTGATTATTGTAACGCACGATCACGGTTCACGTTATGTCGGCAAGTTTTTTAACGATAAGTGGATGAAAGAAAAGGGATTTTTATAAATCTACTAACATCATTTAAGAAAGCTTTTTACACAACACAAAAATTTTGTTTTATATTTGAGATATGAAAAATCAGTCTAAAAATTTACTTATTGCGATAGCTTTAATAGCATTTGGTGTCTTGTTCAGAGTCTTACATTTGATACCCAATTTTAGCCCAATAGCAGCCATTGCTTTATTTGCAGGGGCAAGAATTTCTAATAAGAAATTAGCCGTCGTAATACCGCTTGTGGCAATGTTGCTGGGTGATTTGCTGTTGTCAAAAATAACAGGTTATCCATTCCTGCACGATACTCTCGTGTTTGTTTATGCCTCGTTTATACTCATTGCATTTTTGGGATTCACGTTGAAAAACAGCAATAGTCCAGTCCGTATTTTCGGCATGGCTGTAAGCTCTTCACTATTGTTTTTTATCCTGACAAATTTTGGTGTATGGCTGGCAGGCAATCTGTATCCGCAAACATTAGAGGGTTTATTGACTTGTTACATTAAAGCTATTCCTTACTATCAGTGGACATTTATCAGTGATGTAATTTTTACGGCTGTTTTGTTTTCCTTATATTCAATTCTGGTTCGCAAAACAGATGTACTTTTCCAGACTGCATAAAAATTGCTTTATCCTTTTCATATTTAATTTTTAATTTAAAGTTATTTCACATCTTTAGCAGAAGCATTACGTGGCTTCTTGCCAATATATCTCTACATTTGCTTAATTCACAAAAAAACAACAAAAATCATTGGCTCTCATAAAATCCATATCCGGTATCAGAGGTACGATAGGCGGCAAAGCAGGTGACAACCTGACCCCACTAGATATTACCAAATTTGCTTTAGCTTACGGCTCTATTATTAAAAATAAAGGCGGAAAAAAAGTAGTAGTAGGCAGAGATGCCCGCGTTTCCGGCGAGATGGTCTATCACCTCATTGTAGGTAATTTAATCTCTTTGGGTTTAGATGTAGTAAATCTCGGACTGGCTACCACACCTACCGTAGAAATGGCGGTAACCGGCGAAAATGCTGACGGTGGCATTATCATCACGGCATCACATAACCCGAAACAATGGAACGCTCTGAAATTACTGAATGAAAATGGAGAGTTTATTTCTGAAAAAACCGGACAAGATGTTTTGAAAAGAGCTAATTCATCTCGCTTTGAGTTTGTTGATATTGATAAGTTGGGAAAAATAACAGAGAAAGATTATCTGGATGAGCATATTGCTAAGATTCTGAAAATTCCTTTTGTGGATATTGAAGCTATAGCCGCAAAAAAAATGAAAGTAGTTGTAGATGCTGTGAATAGTGTAGGTGGAATAGCCGTCCCTAAATTACTAAAAGCATTAGGTGTGCATGAGGTTATTTGTATTGCTTGTGAACCAACAGGAAGGTTTGAACATAATCCGGAACCGCTGCCTGAAAACTTAGGTAAACTTTGTTCTGAAGTAACATATAACAAAGCTGATTTGGGCATAGCTGTTGATCCGGATGTTGACCGCTTGGCACTTATTGATGAAAAAGGAATTCCATTTGGTGAAGAATATACCTTGGTGGCTGTTGCCGATTATTTATTGACTTACAAAAAAGGCAGCACGGTGTCCAATTTATCATCATCAAAAGCATTGAAAGACATTACGCTAAAACATGGATGTGAATATTTTGCTTCTGCTGTAGGAGAGGTGAATGTGGTGGAGAAAATGAAAGAAGTAAATGCCGTTATCGGTGGCGAAGGCAATGGCGGTATTATATATCCTGAATTGCATTATGGCAGAGATGCGCTGGTGGGTATTGCACTATTTTTATCTCATTTGGCAACCTCAAATAAGAGCTTGCACGGCTTGCGCAGCAAATATCCCAATTACGTGATATCTAAGAATAAAATACAGTTGGAGCAGGGGATAAATCTGGATTTTATCATGCAGAAGATTGCTGCAAAATATAAAAGCTACCCACAAAATACCATTGATGGATTGCGCATTGAAATAAATGATGATTGGGTGCATTTACGTCGTTCCAACACAGAACCCATTATCCGCATTTATGCTGAAAGCTCCACTGAAAAAATTGCCAATAATATCGCACAAAAAATGAAAGACGATATCATTGCAATATTAAAAGAAAGCTGATTTTATTGTTCTGAGTAAATGATTTCCATGATGCTGTCTATTTGCAGGGCATCTTTCACATCATAGTCACCAATTTTTTCACGACGTAATGCCGCCAGATAGGCGCCTTTATCCATGCGATTGCCAAAATCATGTGCCAGACTACGGATGTAAGTACCTTTAGTACATTCCACATAAAAATCGATTACCGGAAATTCTATTCTCGTAATCTCAAATTTCTTTATGTTGATTGTTTTAGATTTAACCGGTACTTCTTTGCCGGCTCTGGCTAAATCATAAGCGCGTTTTCCGTTAATTTTAACAGCAGAATGCGCAGGTGGAAATTGTTCCTGCTCACCTAAAAAACTGTGTGCATTTTCATAAATTTGTTGTGCAGTTATCGCTGAAATATCAAAATGGGCATTCACAGCTTGTTCAGTATCGTAACAGGGAGTAGTGGCACCCAAATAAAATGTACCGGTATATACTTTGTCTGTATTTTGAATAGATTCTATTTCTTTCGTTTTTTTACCGGTACAAACAATCAAAAGTCCGGTAGCTTTAGGATCTAATGTTCCGGCATGACCAATTTTCAGCTTGCCGTATTTTTTTTTCAAAGCAACTTTCAATTTGTTCACTACATCAAAACTCGTCCAGTCAAGTGGCTTGTCTATTAACAGGATTTCCCCTTCAACGAAGTTCATGAAAAATGTATTGAATTACTGTTTAACAAGTAATAAAATCAAAATAAAGATTCCGAGTGCAATTCGGTAAAAACCAAAAAATCGAAAACCATTGCGTTGCAGCATTTCTATGAAAAATTTGACAGCAAAAAAAGCAACAGCAAAAGAAACCGCACAGCCAATCAGCAAGATGCTGACTTCAGTAGTCGAAAAGCTCACTGTGCCATCTTTTGCTACATCGTACAAACTTTTTATACTGGCAGCCAACATCGTCGGAACAGCCAGAAAAAATGAAAATTCAGCCGCAGCTTTTCTCGTCATGCCCAAACTCATTCCACCTACTATTGTTGCTGCACTTCGGCTTAAGCCCGGAAAAACTATGCTCAATACCTGGAAACAACCTATTTTAAAAGCCGTCAAGTAGTCAACATGTTGCTCGTCTTTTATCTTGTTTTTGGTAAACCATTTGTCTACAAACAACAATAAAACGCCACCTGCCAGCATTACGATTGCGATAAATTGTAAGTTGCTCAAAGCCTTATCAATATGTTTTTTTAGCAATACACCGCCTATCAATGCAGGTATTACCGCAACTATCAATTTTAGGTAAAAATTGATGTTTTTAAAATCAAAAAATTTGCGTCGGTATATTAAAACGACAGCCAGAATGGCTGCAAATTGAATTACGATCTCATACATATTCCGAAACGGTGTTTCCGGTATGGAAAGCAGATAATCAACAATTTTCATGTGTGCCGTTGAGGATATAGGCAAAAACTCAGTAAAACCCTCTACCACGGCAAGGATAATAGCATGTATAATACTCATAAGTAAATCTTATTTTTCTTCTGCAGCAACTGCGGGGCGTTTTAGAATTCCGCCTGTAATCACTAAAAAGCCGAAAATGATTAGCATGGGAGATAAGGTGATGCGCTGAAATGAATAAATCTCCGCTTCATTAAATACTTTCGGATCTTTATTACCGCCTACCATCAAAATAAATCCGAGAATCACTAATATAGAACCGGCTGCAATAATGTAGTAGTTAAATTTATCAAAGATGATTTCAGAACCTTCCTGTGCAGGACTTTTAAACCAGCTGCCGGATGAAGCCGTTTTTACAGGTGCTTTTTTTGCTGCTGTCCCACTTCCTACAGGTTGTTTTACTGTAGGTTGTACAGGTTTAGATAATGGAATGTTTTTTTGTACCGGTTTATTTTTTGCCATAATGCCTGTTTAATACAATTCGTCAAGTTTTACTTTCAGGTATTTGTTTACTGAAAAATAAGTGCTGATTACAGCAATTAAAATTCCGAAAACGACTAACCCTAATGCTATGAGCGACAAATTTACAAAATCTGTAGCTGAAATTTCCAGCGAAAACTTATAAATTGTTAAATAAATGAGCAAAGCCAAGATAAGTATGGCAACTATTGCACTGATGATGCCGATAACCGCCGACCGCCAGATATAAGGTTTGATAATAAAACCGTCAGTTGCTCCTATTAATTGCATGGTACGAATGGTATTGCGTTGCGAATACATCAGTAGTTTGATAGTATTGTCGATAATGAGAAAGGCAACAATCAATAAGACTAAACAAAGTACCAGAATACCCCAAAAAACGGGATTAATCTGTGTTCCTACTGTTTTGAATGCCAGTGCATTGTAATAAACTTCCTGTACACCATCAATTCCTTGAAGTTTATATTTTAAGTCTTTTGCAAATTCCTCGTTTGAGTTTTGAGCTTTTAGATTAATTCTGTATGCAGCAGGAAGCGGATTGTTTCCTAATATTTGCTCAAAATCCTGATTATAAGCTTTCTTGAATTCTTCGGCTGATTCATCTTTACTGATGTATTTTATCTTAGATAAAAATTGCTGATGCTCCAGATATTGAGATAAGCTGTTTTTAGATGAATCGCTAATGTCATCTTTCAAATAGATATCAATCTGAATACTTTCTTTCAGCTTATTATAATAACTTCTGGTAAATAATATACTGCTGCTAAATAAACCAATGATAAACAAAATCATAGCGATACTGATAATCGCGTATATAAAACTCGGTTTTTTCTTTTTGGGTACTTTCTGATGTAATTCTTCCGACATGCCTACGAAAATAGTTATTTTTTAATTACTTAATATGCAAGGTTATTCACAGCTTGTGTGAACCCGTATTTTTACGTTATGAATAACGCCCCCTACGGAATAGAATTGTATTTGCTGCCTACCTATTTTATAGATAGTGACCATCCCGATATTGTACGTTTTGTGAAAAATACGATAGGAAAAGAAATAGACAAAAAGAAAATTGCTGTTAAATTGTATCAAGCCGTTAGAGACGGATGGAAATACAATCCATACAATATCAATTTACAACATAAAGAACTTAAAGCCAGTACACTGTTTAACCGTGAAAATAAGAGTGGCTATTGTATAGAAAAAGCAGGCTTACTCGCTGCTTGTCTCAGGGCGGCAGATATACCGGCAAGGTTGTGTTTTTTTGATGTTAAAAACCATATTGGTGTTGAAAAATTTATTGATTTAATTAAAACAGATATTATGGCATTTCATGCCTGTACAGATGTTTATTTGGATGAAAAATGGGTGAAGGCAACTCCTGCGTTTAATAAAGAATTGTGTGATAAATTAGGTGTAGAAGTGCTGGAATTTGATGGCGAGCAAGATTCCGTATTTCAGCAATTTGATAAAAACGGCAGTGTATTTATGGAGTATGTCAAAGAATATGGTTCTTTTCATGATGTGCCGCATGATATGTTTGTGATGCTGATGAAACAGTATTACCCACACTTTTTCAGCGAGAAAAAACAAGATAAAATCATGTATGGAAAAAATGCAGAAAGCATCCCTTCAAAAACTATAAAAGCCAGTAAAAGTTAATAACATGCAGCCGGTAAAAAAAATATTGATTCCCATTCCTGACAAAGATTTTGATACGACGGAAGTAGCATTGGCATGGGAGATATTTAAGAAAAACCATTTTCAGGTTGTATTTGCAACGGAACACGGTAAAGTAGCAGAGACAGACCCGTTATTGCTTACCGGTGTGATTTTTGGGCAATTAGGCGCAAAGAAAAATGCAATTGCCGCTTACCATGAAATGCAAAAGTCGGGTGAATTTCTGAATCCTATTACCTATTTCCATGTTAAGCCTCACGAATTTGATTTGTTGTACTTGCCCGGCGGACATGCGAAAGGTATGCGGCAATACCTTGAAAGCAAAATTTTACAAGATAAAATTGTCGAGTTTTTTAAACTGAATAAATTAATCGGAAGTGTGTGCCACGGCAGTTTGGTTATGGCACGAAGCTTAGATTCTGCTACCGGTAAAAGTATTGTGTATGATTATACAATTTCAGGCTTGCCCAAATCATTGGAAATGCTGGCGTATGGACTTACATCCTGGAAATTGGGCGATTATTACAAAACCTATCCCGAGTATTTGCAGGATGAAGTGGAAAGTTTACTGAAAACAAAAAAGCAATTCAAAACAGGATTAAGTAGTTTTATCCCATTTATTGTGGAAGACAGGAATTTAACTTGTGGCAGATGGCCCAATGATGTGGAGAAATTAGCCAACCGTTTGACTGAACGTTTAAAAGCCATACATTCTTAAATGGATTCAAATTCAAAATGTGAAATATAAAAAATGGCGACCAATTTGGTCGCCATTTTTTTATATCTGAAATATTGTATGCTTATTGAGCAAAAGAATTACGTGGTCCACCTGTAGCAAAAGTAGCTAAGATTCTAGATTTTTGACCAGTACTGAACATGTACATACAAGCATCGTCTGTATAATCCATATAGTTCATTGTCATTTCTACCGGAGTACCTGTACAAGTAGATTTGTGACCGGCAGCAGGACAGCCATAGTTAGCAGTGTTATGCACCGGAGTATCTGATACTAAGTCACTTCCGCAAGTAGCATCACCCCAGATGTGACGAAGGTTTAACCAGTGACCCACTTCGTGAGTAGCAGTACGACCTTTGTTGTATGGAGCTAATACCGTGCCTGTACGACCAAATGCAGTATTTAAAATAACTACACCATCTGTAGCAGAAGAACCACCGGGAAACTGTGCATAACCTAATATTCCGCCACCAAGTGTACAGCACCATAAGTTTAATTTAGTTGTAGGTGAAGTAGGATTAATACCGCCTTTTGTGGATTTTTTCATGGCATCGTCTGTTCTCCATGATGTTTTAGTAGTAGATTTACGAATTACCTGATCTAAAACGAAACGAATACCTACATTAGCTTTTACGCCAGAAAAGGTAGAAGGAACTAAAGAATAATCAGCATTGGTAGCGTTAAAGTCTTCATTCAAAACATCAATTTGAGATTGAATCTGAGCTTGAGAAATGTTTTCAGCTGTTGTTCTGTATAATACATTTACAACTACCGGAATTTCTATTACTCCGTTTACTAAACGAGAAGTCACACCATTTTTTTGATTAGCTTCCACATTTTTTTCAAATGCATCCATTTTAGCTTGTAAAGTAGGGTCTGCTTTTAATTGTTCTTCCAATACTTGCACAGAGCCGCAAGTTCTTTGATTTGGCATACCGGCTTGATCATCTTGATTAGTGAAACCGGATTTTTGACATGCTGTAAATAACATAGCTACAGCACCGAACATCATAAAGATTTTCTTCATTGGATTTAATTTTTTTGTTGTTTACGTTATTAAATGTAATTCAAACTTAATAAACATTTTTTGTGAAACAAAATTTTTTAACAATTTTCTTTGTTAAGCCGGCTTTTCTGTTTTTTCAGTTATTTATTTAAATCTGAGTTCAGGAAATGCGTTTCTATTAAAAAATAGTTGATGTTTTTTATCAAGCACCACCGCTTTTGTGTTTTTCATCCTTGTAAAACTGGAGGAATAACTGTGAAATCACACTTTTTTTACTTGATTTTTTCTGGTTAAGTCCTAATAATAACTGCATAATTTTAGATAGATATTTTATAATTTAATTATTTTTCTTAAAGTGAACTCAGGTTTTTAATCTATCTCAAATAAACTATCTTTGCTTTTATTATAACATCAGCATTGCAGATTGCAATTGCAGTGCGTCAAATTAATTAATCTGTTTTGATAGAGATAAATCCACATATTGAAGAGCGCGCCATACTTGTTGGACTGATTCGCGACAACCAAACCGCCGAACAAGTTGATGAATATTTAGATGAATTAGCTTTTCTGGCAGAAACAGCCGGAGCTGTAACAGTGAAAAAAATTACACAACGACTAAAACACCCGGATACCCGTTATTTTGTAGGCTTGGGTAAAATGGAAGAGATTAAGCAATACATGGAGTTTGCCGGTGCTACTACGGTAATTATTGATGATGAAATTTCGCCAGCCCAACAGCGCAATCTGGAAGAGTTTCTAAAATGCAAAATTTTAGATCGTACCAGTTTGATACTGGATATTTTTGCCATGCGGGCGCAAACAGCACAAGCCAGAAGTCAGGTAGAACTGGCACAGTTGCAATACTTGTTGCCTCGCTTAAAAGGTTTATGGACGCACCTCGAAAGGCAGCGTGGAGGTATTGGAATGCGTGGGCCGGGTGAGAAAGAAATTGAAACCGACAGAAGGGTAATTAATGATAAGATTGCCAAACTGAAAAAAGATTTGCAAGTTTTAGATAAGCAGGAAGAAACACGCAGAAAAACCCGGGGGGAATTGATTAGAGTAGCATTGGTAGGTTATACTAACGTAGGAAAATCAACCATTATGAACAGCATCAGCAAGAGTGAAGTGCTGGCAGAAAACAAACTGTTTGCTACTTTAGATACGACGGTGCGCAAAGTGGTGATTGATAACGTTCCTTTTTTATTGAGTGATACGGTGGGATTTATCCGGAAATTGCCACATCATTTAGTTGAGAGTTTTAAATCGACTTTAGATGAAGCAAAAGAGTCGGATATTATTGTACACGTGGTAGATGCGGGACATGAAAATTTCAGAGATCATATTCTTGTCGTTAATGAGACACTGGCTGAACTGGGTGTTACACAACAGCCTCGACTGATGGTATTTAACAAGATGGATATTTACCGTGAAAGGCATTTTGATAAATTCCTTCCTGAAGAAGTAAAACAAGACTTGACCAGAGAATTTGAAAAAAACATGCGCAATCAAATGAATGCGAATTGCGTTTTTATTTCCGCTACCAATAAGGAAAATATGGAAGCCTTCAGGCAGGTTTTGGTGCTCATGGTGCAGGATATGTATCATAAAAGGTATCCTTACCGAAGCAATTATTTTGATTTGTACTAAAAAAGTACAAAGCTAATAGTTTACATCCGCCAGAATGAAATCTATAACATAGAAAGTACTTATTCTTCTCTATGAATATCAATTTCTGTTTTATGAGATATTCTAATCGGAATATTTTCGACTCTGCAGTTGGTTTTTTCCAGACCAAAATCTACTTCTGCAGGAATACTTAAGTTTTTTATCGAATTATAAGATTTTATTAAAAACTGCTCCCATGGGCTGAGTTGGTTATCAATAGAAACTAATGAATTAAGTACAACGTATTTAAAATCTGCCGGATAGCCATGCTTTCGCAATGACGGGTAATGGCTGAGCAGGTCGATTTCTCCGCGTTTTTCCATTTCTTCTACAATTCGGCTAAACATAACATGCACTTTATGCTCTACTTTAAATCCGAATTTTAACCGGATAAAGAAACATTTTTTAGGCACTATCGTATCTACGGAATAAGATGCACCATAAGGCTCATTGGTTATATCTACGTGTACAAACCAATAGGTGTCTGCCCGTTTTGGTTTTTTCCTGAAAATGGAATAAATAATATTAGAATCAATATGTTTCTTGTCGTTGGCATTGCACATGAATACAAGATTAGTAGCTTCTTTTGGTAAAGTATGATCATTTTGCAAATCAACCAAATCATCCATATAATCTTTGATTTCAACAAATTCGATATGTTTGTTGCGCAATTTTTTCCCCAGATAGAATAAATACATGACTACAAAAATGGCAATTGCAATAAGTACGGCAAACCAGCCACCATGGCTGAATTTGCTTAGGTTGGCAGTTAGGAAGGTGAATTCGAGCCACATATAGAAAATGAAAACTGTCCAAACCATAAATGCCGGTTTGCGTTTTACATGCAAATAATAAGTGAGTAAACTGGTGGTCATCAGCATATTTAAAGTAATGGCTAAGCCATAGGCTGCTTCCATTTTGCTTGATTCTCTGAATATCAGAACCACAGCCAAGCAACCTACAAATAATAACCAATTTATAAATGGTATATAAATTTGACCTTGAACTAAAGACGGATAAATGACTTTTTGATTAGGCCAAAGTTTAAGTTTCATGGCTTCATTCACCAAAGTAAAACAGCCACTAATCAATGCTTGAGAAGCAATAATTGTAGCCACGGTAGCAATAGCAATGCCGATTTTTAAAAACCATGCCGGCATAAGTGCGTAAAAGGGCGCCACTTCGGCATAATTAATTCCGGGGTTTTTTACTACAAAAGCAGCTTGTCCGAAGTAATTGAGCAATAAAGCAATTTTTACGAAACCCCAACTTACACGGATATTTTGTTTGCCGCAATGTCCTAAATCTGAGTAGAGTGCTTCACCTCCCGTAGAACAAAGAAATACTGCTCCTAAAAACCAGATTCCGCCTTTATAACCTAAAACCAGATTTATTGCATAATAGGGATTTAAAGCTTTTAGTACATCCGGACTTTTTACAATTTGTACTAATCCAAGAGTGGCAATCATCAGAAACCATAGAAACATAACCGGACCGAATGCATTTCCTATTTTGTGTGTGCCAAATTGTTGTAAAACAAATATTCCTGTAAGAATTGCAATGACAATCGGAACAGTTTCCATGTGCGGATATAAGATGTTCAAACCTTCGATGGCTGATGAAATGGAAATGGGTGGAGTAATAAATCCATCTGCCATGAGTGAAGCACAACCTATCAAGGCAGGAATGAGTGTCCATTTTGCTTTGTAACGACGAACAAGTGCGTATAGAGCAAATATACCACCTTCACCTTTATTGTCAGCATTAAGGGCGAGATAAACATATTTTATAGTAACGATAAAAGTAAGTGTCCAAAACACACAAGACACACCACCATAAACGATATTCGGGTCAATAGGTCCGGAATGCATGCCTAAAATTGCCTTTAGCACGTAGAGAGGAGAGGTGCCGATATCTCCGTAGATAATACCTAATGCAACAATTACACCTGCTGCCGAAAGTTTGTGGATGCCATGATGACTTGAATTGTCAGCCATTTTTAGAAAAATTTAAGTTGCAAAATTACGATATTTTATGCTGTGGGTATAATATGAATTAATTATTTTCTCTCATCCTTATTTTATTCAGGATTAAGGGCAGTTAATGTTATAAAAATCTGAGTTCGGGATAAAAATAGTTGATTTTATTATCATGAACCACCACCTTTTTATTCTTCCTCCTTTTTAAGATGGAGGAAAAAATGAGCAATCAACTATTTTACCTTGTATTTTTATAAACCTGAACTCAGGGTTATAAAAAAAAGCTCACCAGAGTGAGCTTTTTATATTTGCCGAATGCTTATAGTGTATTATTTAGCCGGAGCTTGTTGAGGTTGCGCTTGTGGTGCAACAGGAGCAGCCGGAGCAGCTGCACTATTGGCAACAGCTTGTTCTACTTCTGTTTTTGCTTTAGATGGATCTTGGTTTTTAGGCAAACTAAATGCAGTTAATACACACAGTACCAATAACACGATGGCACTGCCCCATGTTACTTTTTCCATGACATCACCCGCACTTTGTACACCGATAATGTTGGAGGTAGTAGAACCCAAACCTCCGGTAAGCCCGCCACCTTTGGGACTTTGAACCAACACGACCATCACGATAAATAAACTAACGATGATGATTAATATAGATAAAAATAAAAACATAATTATTCTCCTTTATTGATTTTTTCGATTAGGGTTGCAAAGTAAGCACTTTTTTCGGGAAATTTCAAACGCAAATTGTTATAAATATCTAAAGCTTTTGCCGTTTTGCCTTGTTTGAGGTAAATTTTAGCTAAAGTTTCCGTATTCATATCCTCTTTAAACTCAACGGAATCAAATGCCGAACGGCTTACAGATTCGTCAATTTCATTAAATAAATCGACTTCTCCCTCTTCAAAATTTGGTACAATATTCGTTTGAGTAGTAGATTTTTGTTCTTTTATATGTTGTTCAACTTCATACCTCGGTACTTCTATCCAGCTTAAATCATCTTCGGGCCGAGGACTTTTTTGTATTTCACTACCTGAAATCAGTGTAAGCCATTCGACGAAGGTGTGGTTTTCGTCTTTAACAATTTCCGGTTTGAGTGCCGCTGCCTCAATTTCATGGCTGATTGTTGTTTCTTCTTTATTACTGGCAACTGCAATTTCAGCTACTTCTGTTTGTTCTTGTTTCTCCGAAAGTGATGAGTCAATTATTATTTCCGGAATATTTTCTTTTTCAGAAATAATAGCCAAATCAAGCTCTGTTTTTTGATTGATTTCTTCTTCAGGAATATCTAGCTTGGTTGAGAAATCGTTTAACTCAGTTTGTTTAACTAAATTATCAGAAACAACAATTTGTTCAACTTCAGTTTGAGTATGCCGTTCAGTATTTTCTTCTTTTATTTCAATTTGTTCGAATTCCGGTGTATCTGCTTTTTCAGCCGGTAATTCAATTTGTTGCAAAACAGCATCATCAACATCGTTACTCAAAATCTGTTTTTCTTTTTTGTCAGGTTCGATTTTAATCAGATGGACATGCTCTTTTTCTTCTTTTTCTGAGAGCTCTTCTCCGGCATAGAAAGAAGTAAAATAAGTAATTAACTGAGGTTCAGGCTTCGCAATTTGTTCTTTTTCTTCAATTGCTGAAGATGCTTCTTTATCTATGGTTGTGTTATCAGAGAGAGTCGCTGATTGGTCAATAAGTACCGGCACTTCTATATCTTTTCCATCCGTAATTTCAGTAGACGATTGTTTTTGATCATGCTCTACAATTTCAGTTTGAGAAACAAGTTCGTTCTCAATTTTATTTTCACGATTAGTTTCCGCTACATCTTTAGTATTGTCTTCTTTCAGTTTTCTAATATTAGCGATGATTTCATCAGCAATATGTACAGCAGGTTGTTCTACTGATTTTATTTCATCTTTATTAAGAATTTCTTCGGTTGTTTCAGATAATACAGAAGTTTGTTTATCATCTGCACTAATTTCATTTTTATCCGTATGCTGAATTTCTAAAATGTCTTCTTTTGTTGTATCATCCTTGAGCTTTTGAATATTAGCGATGATTTCATCAGCAATATGTACAGCAGGTTGTTCTACTGCTTTTATCTCAGCTTTGCTTAGAGTTTCTTCAGTAATTTCAGATAATACAG
>CAZPBT010000001.1:4125-16315 GCA_964584555.1 uncultured Chitinophagales bacterium | reverse complement strand
AGTTTGTTTATCATCTGCACTAATTTCATTTTTATCCGTATGCTGAATTTCGGAAATGTCTTCTTTTGCTCTGTCTTCTTTAAGTTTTTGGATATTGGCTAAAATAATGTCTGAAATGTGCAGTTGGGATTTAGATGCATCTGTATTATCTGTTTCTGCATTTGAAACTTCTGAATGAATTTCACCTGTTTGCTCATATTGTTTGCTAACTAAAATAATTTCTTCATTTTGTGTAATCGGATTAGTCAATAATCGGATTTCTTGAGTTGTTTCAATTGTTTTGGTTTCATCGTGTTTTTCATTTGCAATTTCATCCTGAACTTGCATCTCCCAAATTTTATCATCTTTATCTTGTTTGAAAATCGTATTTACCGGAATATTTTTTTCATTTGAGACTATTTCATTTGATGTTTCCTGAATGATTTCATCTTCTGAATTTTGCACATTATCTGAGCTAAGCGCTTGTTCAGTATTAATATTTTGTACAAGATTTTTTTCTGCATTTTCTGAAGTTGAAGATTGAAGATTTCTTTCTTCTTTTAATTTTTGAATTTCCAATAAAATCTGATCTGCAATGCTTAGTGTCGCAGTTTCCTCTATTATGGTTTCAGCTTTAATTTCAGTTGATATATTCGGTAAAACTTCTTCAGTTTTTGTATCAACGTTTACATCCTTTTCCGGAATATCATTTGATTTATCAACTATAATAGGTTCAGTCTTATTTATTTCCGAATTGACCAGTTTTTCTAACTCCGCTTCTTCTGTTTGCGTTAGTGTAATTTCTTCATCATTACTAATTGTCTGATGAATAACAGCGTCTATACCGACATTTGTTTCAGGCTTTAACGTCTCATTTGAAACAACAATATCTTCGGTAATTACCGGAGTATGATTTTGAAGCAGTTCGTGTAGCTTTTCACGATGTAAAACATAAAATGCAGTTTTTGAAACAGCTTCAACTGAGGGTGAATCTTGTTTCAATAAAGCAGCTACGTGAAACAGACTGACATAAGGATATTTTTCTTTCAATAATGCAATTTGTTCCTTCGAAAGTGAAAGAACGGCTTTGGGATGTAAGGCTATATCAAATAATATTTGCTCCATTACCAGTTGCCAAAAGTTTTATTAAAAATTTGTTGCACAATTCTATCGAAGATATCATTAATTTTTGAATTTTCGACATCATTCAGCTGTTTATTGGCATCGAAATTTTCTCCGTCGCTGAAGGTTTGTGAGAAGTTTTTCTTTGCGTCTAATTTATTTACAAAGTCCACTTTTACACTTACATTTAGCCTGTTTTGAGCTGTAGTATTGGCATCAGAAAGAATCACAGGACTAACCGAGTAATCCGTAATGGTACAGCTAAAATCAGCATCCGCATTTTGTTGTACTAAATCCATTCTGGTTTCACTGGTGAATTTATCTTTCAGCTTTTCAGTTAACAAGGACGCAGCCCTGGGATTTTGTATTACAGCAATATTGATCGTAGGATTTACCGAATAGGTTTTCAGATTAGGGTCAACACTGGCATCTGTAAAGCGGTAAATTTTGCACGACGTTATTACTGTGCTCATTGCTATAAAGACAAAAAGAGTTATGACTGATTTTCGAATAATCAGCAGCGTGCTTTTACTTGAAAACGGTATACTATTTCTCCAAATCATATTCCTTGATTTTTCTGTAAAGTGTTCGTTCAGAAATGCCCAAGTCAGAAGCTGCATCCCGGCGTTTGCCTTTGTGCTTGTCCAATGCTTTTACAATCATATTTTTTTCCATTTCTGCCAAAGATAAATTCTGCGCTATACTTTCCTCTTCGTACTGTGGTTCTTCATTGATGATGATAGTAGGATTATGATGTGCGGCTGGAAGTGTGTTTTCGTGATTGGGAAGTGCGGCTTTATGCGTTGCCGGGATTTCATTCATCACATCACTAAAATCAACACTGGCATTTTGCACATTGCCGTTCGTAGCATTCCATACAAAGCGTTTCAATTCATTTAAATCACCCTTTATATCAAAAATCATTTTATACAGTAATTCTCTGTCTGAAAAAGTTGTTGAATCGTGTTCTGAGTTTTTTAATACCGGCAAACTGGACATTCTGTTTTCGGGAATAAATTGCGCCAGCTCTTCTTTAGTTACTATTTTATCTTTTGATAAAACAGAGACTTGTTCTGCAATATTTTTCAACTCTCGGATATTGCCGGGAAAAGAATAATGCATCAATAAATTGCGTGCATCTTCGCTGAGTTGAACAGGCTGCATTCGATATTTTTCTGAAAAATCTGATGCAAATTTTCTGAATAAAAACGGGATATCCTCTTTTCGGTCTCTTAATGCCGGAACGTGAATGGGAACGGTATTTAAGCGATAATACAAGTCTTCTCTGAATTTTCCTTGTAGTATTAATTTGGGTAAATCTACATTAGTGGCAGCGATTACCCGGACATCTGTCTTTTGCACATTAGATGAGCCTACTTTGATAAACTCACCGCTTTCGAGTAAGCGCAGTAAACGTGCTTGTGTACCAACAGGCATTTCCCCAATTTCATCTAAAAAAATAGTACCACCGTTAACCGTTTCAAAATAACCTTTGCGTTTGTCATGCGCACCTGTAAAAGCTCCTTTTTCGTGACCGAACAATTCAGAGTCGATAGTGCCTTCCGGTATAGCACCGCAGTTTACTGCGATAAATGGTTCATGTTTGCGCGGAGACAGAGCATGTATGATTTGAGAAAAAACTTCTTTACCTACGCCGCTTTCGCCAGAAATGAGAACAGATAAATTAGTAGGGGCTACACGCACGGCAATATCTAAAGCGCGGTTTAAAAGAGGCGAGTTGCCGATGATGCCGAAGCGTTGTTTTATTGATTGAAGTTCCACGAGAATAATTAATTAATGAGAAAATGTGAAGATGAGAAAATGAGTTAAATAGTTTAGGAGTTTGTGAATTAAATAGTTTAAAAGTTAAGTATAGATTTAAAATTTTATTTAATATATTTTCAAATTGATTGTTTTTAAATCAGATTGATGGTGGTTGAGTGTGTTGTTTTATTTCGTTTATAATATCCTTCATAATTGTATTTACAAAATTATTTATTTCTTCTTGAGAAAGAGGTTTGTTGTAATAGGCAATAACAGAAATATTTTTATGCATTACATTAATAATAATTGATTTCTCTTCAAATTCCAATTCGATATTCCGATATATATCTACCTTATCGTTTGTATTTTTAAGATTTTTTAAATTGATTTGGAATATGTATTTATACTTGTTCTGTTTTGTGTTTTCGATAATAAATAAAGGGACAAACTTTAATTCAATTTCATTCGTGCCTTTTTCATAATTATTTGTAAAAATATTGTAGGTAAGTGAATAGAATAAACCTTCAAAATCTTTTAACTTATTATGCAATTGAGTTAATAGAGGTAAAATGCTGTCGTCAATACTTAACTCTATCATGTTATGTGTTCTTCCTTTCTTGGGTAAGTTTTCTTTTGATAATGACATTTTTAATAAAGCAATCTCTTTATCTATGTCTGTTTCTTCTTCAATGTTTTCTCCTTTTATGGCTTTTAGTTGAATCTGCATCGAATGCTTTAGTAATTCACCCATATAGCTTATCAACGGGATAAATTGATTTTCGTCTGCTTGCGCCAATACGCCATAGTAATTGCTTTTGTCTTCGTTTTTAACGACTACAGGTAAGAAATGATTGCGCATTAATATCAAATTCATTAAAATTCTTGCTAATCTGCCATTTCCATCATCAAACGGATGAATAGCAACAAATTGGAAATGAAACAAAGAAGCCAGAACTAATGGATGAATAGTCGGGTTATTTTTACATGCATTATACCATTGCATCAACTCATCCATCAATATTGGAGTTTGTTCCACACTGGCATAATAATGCATTTCTCCTGTTCGTGTTTTTACACTATTCGGTGTCGATTTGTAAACACCCAGTTTTATTCTTTTTTTTGTTGGTTTGCCATCTACAGTAATGGCATCTGCATCATATTCCTCTACCAGTATCATCTTGTGTAATGCTCGGATATCAGATGCTGTAATATCACGTTCTTCTTTAAGGATGCTCAATAAAAAATTAATGGCATCATTATGTCCTTTAATATCTAAATGGTCTTTTAATGTCTTTCCTTTAGCAGTTATTCCGTGCATAAGAAATGCAACAGTTTCACCATAATTAAGCTTATTCCCTTCTATTGCATTTGAATTATAATTCCAGTCTAATTTTAGTTTTTGAAAAACTTGATCTTTAATTTCCTGAGCTATCGGCTCAAACTCTATAATAGACTGATTCAATTGACGTATCTCATCAATTATCGGTAACCCACTCAACTTTTCAGCTAACTCAACGGTAATCACTTTCTTCAGAATTATTTATTATTCAACGTTTTTTTTGTCAGTCACTTTAATATACAATCAAGAAAATTATCACATTTCCATATTATCTCATTATCACATCAACTAATTCACCACTTTTCCAATCAGCGTTGCTCCGGTGGCTCTTTCAATTTTTACTTGAACATAATCACCGATTTTATAATTTTCACGAGGGAAAACAACCATCTTATTTTGCGATGTTCTGCCCGAAAATTCGTTTTCACTTTTCTTAGATGTTTTTTCAATTAAGACTTTAAAAACTTTTCCTACATCTTGCTGATTGTTTTCGATTGAATGTTTGTTTTGTAAGGTAATAATTTCGTTCAACCTGCGTTTTTTTGTTTCCAAATCCACATCATCTTTAAATTTTCGAGCTGCCAAAGTACCGGGTCTTTCCGAATAAAAGAACATGTAACTCATGTCAAATTTTACATATTCCATCAAGCTGAGTGTATCCTGATGTTCTTCTTCTGTTTCGCCGCAAAATCCGGCAATCATATCAGATGATAGTCCACAATCCGGAATTATGCGCTTTATGGCATCTACTCTGTCTAAATACCAATCGCGAGTATAGGTACGGTTCATGCGCTCCAGACATGCTGTATTTCCGCTTTGCACCGGCAGATGGATATACTTGCAGATGTTTTCATGATTTGCCATTACATACAAAACTTCATCGGTAATATCTTTAGGATGTGAGGTTGAAAAGCGCACCCTCAAATCAGGATGTATGGATGCTACTTTTTCCAAGAGCCGGGCAAAATTTGTAATAATTGCAGCTTCTTTATTATCATTCTGACCTTCACCTTTCCATTTGTAACTGTCCACATTTTGTCCAAGTAACGTGACCTCACGATAGCCTTTTTCAAATAAATCTCGGGCTTCCTGTACTATCGATTCAGGGTTTCTGCTTCGTTCTCTGCCTCGCGTAAAAGGCACTACGCAAAACGAACACATATTATCACAGCCCCGCATGATAGATATAAATGCAGTTACCCCATTTTTATCCAAGCGTACCGGAGAAATGTCTGCATAAGTTTCTTCCCTGCTTAATAATACATTTACGGCTTTTTGTCCGCCTTCAGCTTCAGCCAGAAGTTCGGGTAAGCTCCGATAAGCATCCGGGCCAACTACAAGATCAACTAAATGCTCTTCTTCCAGTAATTTTGATTTCAAACGCTCTGCCATACAACCTAAAATGCCGATTAGTAAACCCGGCTTTTGTGTCTTGAGTTCATTTATGGAGTTCAGTCTGTTGCGCACAGTTTGCTCGGCTTTTTCACGAATGGAGCAAGTATTTAACAGTACCAAATCAGCATCAAAAATGGAAGTAGTGAGGGAATAACCTTGTTTGGCTAAAATTGAAGCTACAATCTCGCTGTCTGAAAAGTTCATTTGGCAACCGTAGCTTTCAATGTAAAAATGCTTGTTGTTTTTTAATTCGGAATCTTGTAAAACCAAATCCAAAGCTTCTCCCTGGCGAGCTTCGTCGTGTTTCTTACTTTCCATATAGGCTAACAATTCGTTGGACATTGGTTGATTGGTTATTGGTTGATTAGTGATTAGTTATTAGTTATTGGTCATTAATAGTTATTGAGAATTATTCTTTTAATTTCTAAATTATTAAACTATTTAACCATTAAACTATTTAACTTATAAACTCTTTAACTCTTCTGTTTTTTTGCAAAGATACAAAAAATCATATACTGACAATTTGGCATTTAGTTAAAATCCGCTATTTTCAGTATTTTTGCAAATATGACGCACGAAGAAAAAAATCAGATTTTACTCCAAAAAAATGCAGAAGCTCTTTTAGGTGGTGGAGAAAACAGAATAGAATCACAGCATAAAAAAGGCAAATTAACTGCCCGTGAACGAATAGAATTATTATTGGATAAAAATTCGTTTCAAGAGTTGGGAAAACTAGTAACACACAGAGCAACTGATTTTGGTATTGATAAAGAAAATTATCTTGGAGATGGTGTAGTAACGGGCTATGGCAAAATAAATGGCAGACTGGTCTATGTTTTTTCACAGGATTTTACCGTGTTCGGCGGATCTTTATCCGAAACACATGCCGAAAAAATCTGCAAAATAATGGATTTGTCTGCTCAAGTTGGTGCACCCTTAATCGGATTAAATGATTCAGGCGGTGCCCGTATTCAGGAAGGCGTGGTATCATTAGGCGGATATGCCGATATTTTCCATCGCAATGTGCAATTTTCAGGTGTCGTTCCTCAAATTTCTGCTATCATGGGCCCTTGTGCAGGTGGAGCTGTTTATTCTCCGGCCATGACTGATTTTACGCTGATGGTAGAAAATACATCCTACATGTTTGTTACCGGTCCAAATGTAGTAAAAACCGTTACGCACGAAGAAGTTAGTTCTGAAGAATTAGGCGGAGCCATGACGCACGCTTCAAAAAGCGGTGTTACGCATTTCACGGCGAAAAATGAAGTAGAATGCATTGAACAAATTAAAAAGTTGTTGAGCTATTTGCCACAAAATTGTGAAGACCGTGCACCTAATTATCCTTATCATTCTGAACAAACGGAAATAAATGAAAAATTAAAAAACATCTTACCACAAAACCCGAATCAGCCTTATGATATGCGCGATGTTATTGAAGCCGTTGCAGATGAAAATTCGTTTTTTGAAGTACATAAAAATTTCGCCGAAAATATTGTAGTTGGATTTGCCCGTATAGCCGGCAGAAGTATAGGCATCGTTGCCAATCAGCCAGCTTATTTAGCCGGAGTTCTCGATATTAACAGCAGCAGGAAAGGGGCAAGGTTTACCCGTTTTTGCGATGCTTTTAATATCCCTTTATTGGTTTTTGTTGATGTTCCCGGATTTTTGCCCGGCACCGACCAAGAATGGAACGGCATCATTGTAAATGGAGCGAAATTATTGTATGCATTAAGTGAGGCTACAGTTCCGAAAGTAACAGTGATTACTCGCAAGGCTTATGGTGGGGCTTATGATGTGATGAATTCCAAGCATATCGGTGCAGATATGAATTTTGCCTGGCCTACGGCAGAAATTGCAGTAATGGGACCAAAAGGAGCGGCTGAAATTATTTTTAAACATGAAATTGCAAAGTCAGAAAATCCGGAGCAAAAGTTACAAGAAAAGATAGACGAATATACCGACACCTTTGCTAATCCATATAAAGCTGCAGCCCGGGGTTTTATTGATGAAGTCATTAAACCCGAAGAAACCAGACTGAAATTGATACATGCATTTTCCATGCTGGAAAACAAAGTAGTTCAATC
Source organism: uncultured Chitinophagales bacterium (assembly GCA_964584555.1). Taxonomy (GTDB): domain Bacteria; phylum Bacteroidota; class Bacteroidia; order Chitinophagales; family JADIYW01; genus JADJSS01. The sequence continues at coordinate 8,632 of CAZPBT010000001.1, read as the reverse complement.
TCCTAAAAAGAAACACGGGAATATTCCGTTGTAAGTTTGGCTAAACCGATTCCAACATTTTTTTTAGCACAGTCTGCGCACTCCATACTCTGTTTGCCGCTTGCTGTATGACTATTGAATTTACTGAATCTAAGACATCATCTGCTACTTCTATATTGCGTCGTGTCGGCAAGCAATGCATAAATTTTGCCTGATTTGTCAATTCCATTTTTTGTTGGTCAATCATCCAATCGTTGTGATTACCAATAATTTTTCCATAATCTGAATAGGCGCTCCAGTTTTTTGCATAAATAAAATCAGCGTTCTCAAATGCTCGTTCCTGATTATACTCAATGTTTGCATTTTGAGTAAATTTATTATCCAATTCATATCCTTTCGGGTGAGTAATAATCAATTCCACATCAGCTTTATTCATCCATTCGGCAAAAGAGTTGGCTACACATTGCGGCAAAGGTTTGATATGTGGTGCCCATGACAATACAATTTTAGGTTTTGGTTTTGTCGTATTTTCTCGAATGGTAATTAAGTCGGCTAATGATTGCAAGGGATGCACAGTAGCACTTTCCATATTCAACAAGGGAACATCAATATTTTCCAAAAATTTATGCAAAACAAATTCCGAGTAATCCTTTTCTTTGTTGGTCAGTGTTGGAAAAGAGCGCAAGCCGATGATGTCTGCATATTTTGAAATAACTGCTGCACCTTCTTTTACATGTTCAACACTCGTACCATTCATAATAGCACCGTCTTCAAATTCCATATTCCATGAATCTTGCCCTACATTGAGCACTATAACGTGCATACCCAAATTCTGTGCTGCTTTTTGAGTGGAGATGCGTGTTCGCAGCGATGCATTCATAAATAAAAGCACAAGCGTCTTATTTTCGCCTAAAAATTTATGAGCATAAGAATTCGATTTCAGCGTTATAGCATCTTTAGCCAATTGCTCTACATCCTGTACATCATTTACGGATAAAAAATTTTTCATACTCACTATTGATGAATGAAATTATAAAATTCTTCCACGACTTCATGTCAAAAAAATGCTAAGATTTTCCGAATTCTCAATAAGAACTGCCGGATACTCATATTTTAATTAGTGAATCACAAGTGCAGTGTAAGTTTGAAGTAAAAATAATAAAGTCATGAAAAAAAATAAACTACTCTCATTCTTCACCATGGCAAGTATTGCCATTTTCTTTTCCGTAGCTTGTAAAAAAGACAAGAAAGCAGACGATCCCAATATCAGTTATCGTCAACTAAACAAAACTATTGTAGCAAGTACAAATTATTCTATCTTTGATTCAATAGATTTAAACCAAGACGGACATCAAGATTATTATATTCAGCATATTAAAAACGCAGCCGGAGATTCTGTTTATTGCCTTATAATGTCTAATAATGCAGGAGTGTACGTTGATATAACTAATGCATACTCTTCCTATTATGTTATAAAAAGCCTTGATACAGATGTATCGCCAATAAAATATAACTATGCTGCACATCTTTGGTGGGCAACTGCATTTATTGGATACAGAATGAATACTACGGTCAATGGAATTGGAGGGCAAGGAAATAAATATCTTCCGGTGGCTATGGTCAAGAATGATTCTACCCTAATTTATGGATGGCTGCAAGTAAACCTAAGTTCTGACAATAAAACACTGAAAATTATTGACGGTGCATACAGTACTTTGGATAATACGCCTATAAAAATGGGCGCAGAATAAAATATTATTATGAAAACTAAATGTATTTTTATCACTTTATGTGCAATTGCACTTAACTTGCTTGTTTCTTCTTGTAAAAAAGACGAGAAAGTAGATGATCCCAATATCACTCACGTTGTTATTAATAAAACAATTACTCCAACAATTGGTCTATCACTTAATGACAGTCTGGACTTAAACGGAGATAATATCAATGACTTTAATTTGTTGTCTTATCAAAATGTAGCAGGTGATACAGTAATCACTCATATCAGTACATCTAACAGCTTACTTTATATAGATTCTACTAAAGTCATGAGTATTTCTGCTGAAATTAAACCATTAAATGAAAATGAAATTCCATCATTGGTAGATGGAAGTTACAAGTGGTATTACATTACTTATTGTGGCATTAAATTCGGTTCAGCCTCTCCGTTGGGAATTGCAGGTCAAGGAGATAAGTTTATACCCGTTGCTATACGTGTTAGTTTAAATACTTTTAAATATGGATGGTTGCGAATAAATGTAAGTGCAGATTGTAAGTCTTTCAAAGTTATTGACGGTGCATACAGTACATTAGATAATACGCCAATAAAAATGGGTGCTGAATAAAGTACATTCCGCTATTTGTTATTTTTCTTACTAACTTCATACTTGAAATTTTTGAGTATGAAGTTTTTTGTTTTTAGCCTGATTTTGTTTTTATCAGTCTTCAATATGCTTGCAAAACCTGCAAAGAAAAGTCATGCACCTCAATATGAAATGAAACAATATTTTTTCGTGATGCTTACTAGAGGAGCTAACCGATCTCAAGATTCAGCTACAGCAGCTTCCATACAAAAAGCTCATTTAGAAAATATAGAACGACTGGCAAAATTGGGTAAAATTATTGTAGCCGGACCATTTGGTGATGACAGCAATTGGAGAGGGATTTTTATTTTCGACTGCCCTACAAAAGAGGAAGTAGAGCAATTGCTGAACACGGATATGGCAGTTTCATCTGGTAGATTAGCGTATGAAATACATCCGTGGTGGACGGCAAAAAACTGTGTATTTAAATAAAATTTAACTGCAACAATATTGCATTTTTTAGTTTTTGTGTAACTTTGTTGCATGAAGAAATTCAGTCTTTTTCTCGTCTTCTTTTTGATTTTCTATGATTTTTATGGACAACCGTGTTCAATAAAGCTGAGTGGCAAAGTTTTAGACTTACATGATAATTCAAGTTTAGATGATGCCAATATTTATTTGCTCGAAAGTAAGCAAGGCGCATCTTCAGATTCATTGGGAAATTTTGTTGTAGAAAATATTTGCCCCGGCAAGTACCACATCATCATCAGTCATATTGGTTGTAAAGACGATACTATCCAAATGGAAATTAGCCAAACAATAGTAAAGAATTTTTATTTGGAACACCACTGGGAAGAATTGCAGGAAATTGTAACGACAGCAACTTACATAAAAAAAACAGAAGAAAATAAATTGTCTAAAGATGATATTTCAAAAAATAGCGGTAAGGATTTGGGCAATGTTTTAAAATCAATAAATGGCGTGAATTTGATAAAATCAGGCAATAATATCAATAAACCGGTTTTGCATGGTTTGTATGGAAGCCGGATTACGATAGTTAGAGACAATAGTAGATTAGAATCGCAAGACTGGGGCATGGAACATGCGCCGGAAATGAATCCGTATGATGCCGCATCTATACAAGTAAATGATGATTTATCGGGTATTCGCTACGCAGTTACTGCTTTGAATGGAAATATTGAAATTTCAAGTAATAAATATAAATACCACAAAAGCCTGAAAGCCGATGCCGCTTATTCCTTGCAATCGAATGGTTGGAAAAATACGGTTTCTGCCCAGTTGCAGCAAGGTTTTGATAAGGGAATTGCTTATAAAATTGCCGGATTATATGCAATTAATGGCGATGCACATGCACCCAATTATAATCTGACGAATACGGCAGGCAGAGAAGGAAATGTAAATGCAGGAATCAGTTTATTTAAGAAAAACTGGAAAGCCACTTTGGAGTATGCTTATTTCAATCAAAACATCGGCATTTTGCGCAGTGCACATATCGGAAATATTACTGATTTGCTCAATGCCATCCAAGCTGATAAACCTTTGATTATTGAGCCATTTTCATTTCAGATAAATAACCCGAAACAAAAAGTAAATCATCATACCTTAAATGCAGAACTGATAAAAATAAAAAACAGCAGCGAATGGATTCTGAGATATAATTTCCAACAAGACAGGCGCAAAGAATATGACATCCGGCGAGGTGGAAGAAGTGAAATTCCGGCAATGGATATGCTTTTATGGTCGCAACAAATTAATGGCATTCACAAATATTCTAAAACCACACAAAAAAATATTGCTATCACTTTAGAAAATGGAATTGTTGCGGGATATAAAGACAATACGAACAACTATGAAACCGAAATAAAACCGCTCATTCCTGACTATCAATTGTATAATACCGGTGCTTATCATTTGTCAACTTTTACACATAACAATATCAAATGGCAAATAGCAGCCCGCTATGAATACACTCGGTTTTTGCCTGCTTTTTATGATGCCGGCAAAATGTTGCAGAAGCCTGTTATTAATTTTAATAACTATGGTGCCGGAATTTATTTTTCTTATACGCAGCTCAAAAATTATTTCGTTTTATCATCTTCTCTTACAGCAAATTCACGCTTTCCGAATCCTGGCGAATTGTACAGCAACGGGCTACATCATGGAGCAGCGGTAATGGAGTATGGCAACCCTGATTTACAAAATGAACA
>CAZPBT010000001.1:0-4025 GCA_964584555.1 uncultured Chitinophagales bacterium | reverse complement strand
CTTGTGGATGAAATCGAGTTTGGTGCGTGGCAGAAATCTGAATACTAAAGACAACTTGATTTATATGCCGTCCGACCAACTTAGATTCGGACTTGATGTAAAAGTAGAGTTCAAACATTCCGATTATTTTTATGGAACAATTAATACAGAAACAGTCTTCAAGCAAACACGAATACCAAGCGATATTACAGATTATAAAGCCGCACCACCTACTTATACATTATTGAATATAGAAGCAGGCTATTCGATGAAATTAAAACAAAAAAACGCCTTGCAATTTTCAGTATCGGCAGAAAATGCTGCCAATAAATCGTACAGAAACTATTTGAACCGTTTTCGCTACTACACAGACGAGCCCGGAGCAAATATCATTTTTAGAATAAAATATGCATTTGAATGAAACTAAATAAAGTATTATATAAATTTTACTTAATTACAAGTATGCTTGTAGTTTTTGGCTGTAAAAAGAAAGATCCTGTTTTGATAAACGAAGCAGAATTAATCACGACTGTTAAAGTTATTTTTACAGATACTTTGACTGCTCAAAACTATATATTTAAATTGGAAGATTTGGATGGAGATGGAGCCAGCCAACCAATCATCACTTCTGATACTTTACCGAAAAATACATATCTTACTGCACAAATCGAATTATGGAATAAGCAAAGTAATCCTGAAGAAAATATTACCACAGAAGTGGAGGAAGAAGGCACAGCACATCAGTTTTTTTATTCGGTTTCTCCGGATACTTTATTACAGTATTTTACTTATAAAGATACCGACGAAGATGGAAAACCAATAGGACTTATTTTTAGTTGCAAAAGTAATGGGACAGGAGGAGAGGGTATGTTTAAATTGATACTAAGGCACCTCCCTGATAAGTTTGCATCAGGAGTTAGTACAGGTGATATTACCAATGCCAATGGCGAAACAGATGTGGAAATTGAATATCCTTTCTTTATAAAATAATTTGAAAGTTCGTCATTTATTTTTTCGATTCAAACACGATTACTTTTGCATCTGTTTTATCAAATGCATTGATAATACTATCTTTTGATGCTATTTTATCCCAGACTTTTTCATGTACTTCTTGCCCCATGGATGTTGTTAATACAGCTGATTTTTCTACAGCAGGAATACGTGTGAAGTCGGCATTCCAATTAAGCAAATGTGCTTTCGCTAAAGTTATCCATTTCTCATTTTTAGGATGAATTTCCGTGTAATATACGTAACCGCCACTTGCCAAATTATGAACATATAAATTTTGTGCAGTGATATTTTGGGTAAGCAGGAAGTCTAAACAATCATCAACAGCTTCGAGATTAAGCGGCTTGGTTGTGAGGTAACTGATTTTATTAAATTTAAAAACAGTAAACACACATAATAAGATAACAGGAATTTTAATCACGATTGCATTCACTTTTTGCATAATAAAGTCTATTCCTTTTCCGAGCAGCAGTAAGCCTAATGGAAAATAAAACAGCATTAATCTGTCCATTAATGAATAACTTTTTAATGTAGATGCAATAAAGGTCAGCAATATCGGTAGTAATAATAAAAATAATAAATTCTTGTTGGTTTTAAATGTATAATATACACCTGTTATATACAAGACGATATTGAGGATTAAACTGAGCAACAACTTACCTGACATCGCTTCAAAAAGTCCTTTAAGCAATAAGCCATTATGAGATTTAAAAGCGTTAAAACTTTCAGGTAATAAGTCTAAAAAATACCATTGATGAAATTGCTGCAAGTAGTTAGATTGTGACTGTGGTTGTAATATGTCAAAATAATAATAGCCAAATTGCACGAGCCAAATTAGAGCAATAAATATAAGAAGATAAGTTTGTTTATAAGATTTTGTCCTGATGATTTCTGCAAAGTAATAAGCTCCTACTCCGGCTAATACGAATACTGACGGCATAGATAACCAAATGGCAAATGAACCTAAACCTACCCAGATAGCAATAAACCGAAATGAACTTATCTTACTGGCAGACAATTTCAATGCAGTATATACTAACAGCAGTGAAATAAAAGCATCGGAAGAATACTGTTTGAATTCTGTGGCATATCGCAAGTAAATAGCACCTGTTGCCAGTAATGCCAATGGATACCACAACGATTTTACACTTATAAATTGACGGGCGATTTTTACAAAAAGAAACAAGGCAATAATACCCGAAATCAATGGAAACAAGCGAAATACTTTTTCATCAAAACCAAATAAAATGGTATTAATTTTTGTGATGAATAAGAAGAGGGGAGGAGCAAATTGCTCGTAGTAAAGTGGTTGGGTCAATCCCCAAATATTTCGTTCGTAGATATTGCGTGCTAAATTGGCCTCATCAATATACATACCCCTGTTCATCCACCACAATACTAAGCGATAGATAATACCCAAAAGAATAAAGAAGTAAACTAAATAACTAAGGTTACGGTCAGAAAATAATCGCTTAACCTTATTCATGCTGTAAACGTCAAATTATTTTACTTTATCCAAAATATCTTTCACCAAAGATTTTGGAACAGTATAAGTGGTCATTTTTAGTTTTACATAATCTTCATGCATAAACCAATAACCATCGGCGTACATATTATTGTGACCGTTGCTTCCACTGTCTTTTATTAAGTACCAAGTGCCGTTAGGCTTTTCGCAATACCCTACCATGTGCATACCATGGTCATCGGTAGTCGTGCCATTCAAAAAGCGGAACAAACGTGCGTTTTCATCAATATATGCTGAAGGAATATCGAAAGACGGTACCATGGCCACACCGTATTTGTTATACATACCAGGCTCATTGCTTACATCACCGCCGATTACGGCTGATATACCATTTGCAGCAGCCTTTTTCAAAGTTGACATATAAACATCAAGCGGTACATTCACATAATCTTTAGAGTGCCACCAGTTGTCTGGTACAGCATATTCTTGTCTTGTCCAATAAGGCACATTGGCAAATGACATCAGTTCTACATAATCATCGGGATTGAGTTTGCAAATATTTTTCATAAAATCTAATGGAGACATATTTACACCTTTCCACTCAACAGATGTGGGAGGCGTACCCATGTAAAAATTCATAATAGATTTTATAGTTGCTATAACTTCATCCGTATTCCACGCATTATTAGTTTTCACACTTTGAAGGTATGCTTTCATTTCATCAGCCATTTTTGAATGGTCTTGAAAAGGTTGCCCGTCTTTCATACCCGTAAAAGCATAAGCTGGAACCGTGCCGTATTTTTTCATCATCAGTTGGGTGGCATTTGATTCGGAGCCTTCATCAAAAACGCTGTTTCCACGTGTGCGAACAAATTCTTTTGCCTTTTCCACGTATTGCCAATACACATTATACATTTCAGAAAGGTCAATCACGCTACCGGTTAAACGGGCTATTTCTGCTTCGTAAAATGATATAGAGCTAAAGCTCCAGCAAGTGCCTGTATTGCCTTGAGATACGGGGTTGATAGCTTTTATAGTTTTAAATTCATTCAAAGATTTGGGAAAATCCACCCCGGAAAAGTCCATTTTCAATTCCATGTGTTTGCCTGAAGACTTTGGATCACTGTAAGCCGAATTCATTTGAAGAATAGAATCGTAAAAAGCATTCTTTTTTTCCATCATAATGCCCTTGTCAAGTTTTATTTGAGCTTGCAGTTGGTAGGCTATAAAAATTGATACAGCTAAAACTAATTTTTTCATACTTATTAAATTGTACACAAAAGTAAGAAATTTCACTTTAACTATTTTGTGTTTGACAGTTATAGATAAGCAAGTAGTATTAATTTAGCTATTCCATGTTGATAAAATTCATATTGTTAGTTATGAATAGGGGCATCTTTTAAAAATTCAGTAATTTTTTTTTATTTTTAAGGTGGAAAACTGACTTATGAATAAGAAAATATACACACTATTATGGTTTACAATAACGACGTTATTAGCAATTGCTCAACCTGCAAACGATAATTGTACAAACGCCATTTTGATCTCCAATGTATCTAATTATTGCTCAGCT